>JANMHK010000508.1:0-4948 GCA_031375135.1 Sphingobacteriales bacterium
AGCCGAACAGTTCACCCTTTTCAACAGAAAAACTGATCTGGTCCAATGCCCTGATCGTTTCCTTGTTGTCCGAAGGATAAGTTTTAACAACGTTCTCTACAATAACCGATTTGTTCATAATGTCTCAGGTTTCCGACCAAAAAGAATTAGCCAATGAGCCAATTAGCTAATTAGCCAATTGAACCTCCCCGTACATTCCGATCTTAAGCAATCCATCGTTCATCACATCGATCTTCACGGCATAGACCAGGTTGGCTCTCTCGTCTTTCGTCTGTATGGTCTTTGGCGTAAACTCTGCCTTATCTGAGATCCAGCTCAGTTTACCCTCATAGTTTTTGAATCCGCCCTTGCCGTCGTCCACCTTTACTTTTATGGCTTGTCCCAACTTCACCTGCGCCAGTTGGTCGCCATCCAGGTAAGCACGGAGCCGGAGACAACTCAGATCGGCCACTTTATAAAGTGCTTTACCCGGTGCAGTAATTTCTCCCGCTTTTGCATATTTAGTAAGGATGGTTCCGTTTACCGGATTAAGTACTACGGATCTTTGTAGCTGATCTTCCAACTGCGCCACCCTTTTATTCAAAGGCTCCTTCTCACTCAGAATGCCCCGGTTCTGCGTACCCGTTAGGTTCTGTTGCACTTTGATCTGCTGCCGGGTTACGTTCATTTGTCGTTGCACCTGGTCGATCTGGCCCACAATATCATCGAGTTGTTTTTGCGTGGCTGCATCTGCCTTAACGAGGTTTTCAAAACGTTTTCGCTCACGTTCCAGGGTAGCCAGCTGAGATTCCTGGACAGCCAATTGGTTGCGAAGCAGGTCTACCTGTAAACCCACATTGGTCGTTTTCTCCGACAGTGTACCGATGCTTGCTTCAACCTGTTCTTTCTGAAGCCTGAGGTTGGTGGCATCTATGATGGCTACAGAATCGCCTGATTTTACATTGTCGCCTTCAGCAGGCTTGAACTGCAGGATCTTTCCCGGCAATTCGGAAGAGACGATGACTTCATCGGCTTCAAAAACACCTGACGCATCAACATCACCTTTCCCATTTTTACAGGAAACAATACATAACATGGCCGCGGGGATGATCAATTTGATATTCATATTAATTACCTGTAGTTGTTTTGTAATTGATAACAGTTTGTAATAGTTGAAGATTATGCAGTACCTGATTCCTGCGCGATTGCTCTTCCGCATTCACTTCACGGATATAATCACTCGATGTGATCACGCCGTTCTCCAGTTGCGCCGCTGACGCGTCACTCACTTGCTTACGCAGCGCGATGATGTCAGTATCTGTTTTGATCAACTCACCGTATTTGTTCAGGTCAGCATGATATCGTTTCAGGTCCGCCCGAATGTTCAACATCAACTGATCGGCTTGTATCCCGATAAACTCACGGTTCAACTGATTGATCTGTTTGTCGCGGCTATTGTTGTAGAAGGCCGACAAGTTCCAGTTGAACCTTACCCCACCGACATAAAAAAAGTCAAATTCGTTCACCAGCATATTCAATCCTGGCCTGCCATAACCGCCCTGCACGAATGCACTCACCTTCGGTGTTTTCTTTACGCCAATCATTTTCATCTGTTCATCCGTCAGTGCCATCTGCCTTTTGATCAGTTCAAGTTCCGGCCTCTTGATCACTGAACTATCTGCCAATGCCGTCTGTGGATAAATGAGGCTTGAATTGGGCGCCAGTTCCTTGCCAATAAAAACGCCCAACACATCGATCAGGGCTTTCCTGGAATAGCGCAGTTCCGCTTTGCGCTGGTCATTCTTTAACTTTTCGGCCTGCAAATTGGCCAATGCCGATTTAAAGGCCGTCCCTTGCTGTACCTGCGCGCTGACTTTTCTGAGCATCACATCAACGTCCTGTTGCGAGAGGTTAACCAATTTGAGTTGTTCATCCAAAAACAACACACTGAACCAAAGATCATTGATGCGCTCTTTTAGCTTCTGGTACTCCACGTCAATCTTCTGCTCATCAACAAGCTGCTGCTGCTTTAAAATCGATTGTTGCGATTTCACCTGACCACCATCGTAGATCACCTGGCTTAGATCCAGTGTTGCACGGTATTGATCTTTACTTAAAGGATCAAACTGGAGGGAGGGTATCTTGATGGGAACTTCCGTAACGGCCGACTGATAAGAGGCCTGTCCGTTCAAACCGATCTGGGGCCAAAGACCTGAAGAAAGATTTTGCATATTCAGGGCCGAGGTTCTGCTGACCAGATCCTTTTGTCGGGTGACTGGATAATTCTTGATGGCTAAGGCATAGGCCTCGTCCAGGTTCAGTGAGAGGGAATCCTGAGCCAGAGCGGCCATTGGTAAACAAATAACGAATAGGATGAATGATTTTTTCATTTCCTGTATTTAATTGACTCGATAATAAATTCAGACACTTCGGTCACGCGCCCGTTCAGCATATCGTTGTATTTCTTGTCGGTAACCCCCGTTAATTTTTTAAAAACCGGGCTCCCCAAAAAAGGAAAGATGCAAAGCGCGAGCATATTTAACAACAGCTGGTGGGGGTCCATGGTACGGATCTCTTTCTTCTCCATGGACGTTTTGAGGGCGTTTAACACGGTAGCCATGGACTTGCCCTTATAGCTGTCGAAAATGGCTTTGAATTTATCGCCCCGATCAGAATGCATTTCATGCAGTACGAACATCGGTATATAAGGATGGGCGATCCACAGCTTGATATAGGCCGAGCAAAACGACCTGATCTTGTCTTGGATACTCAGCTCTTCGCTTGAAAATGCCGAGGTGATGACGGGAAAGATCTTTCCAATAGCTTCTTTAAAAATGGTTTCAAACAGCTTCTCCTTATTGCGGAAATAATAATGCAACAAGGCCTTGTTGATGCCCGCTTCATCAGCAATATCCTGCATCCGCGCACCCGCATAACCCTTTGCAAACAGCACTTTCTTGGCTGCTTCCAGGATCTTTTCTTCCGAATTCTGCTCTTTTCCCTTTTTAACCATTTGGTTAAACTATTTGGTCAAAGGTAGAAAAAAAGGATTTCGTACCAAATAAATTCGAAAACTGCATTTGCGCAGATCAGCTTGTGGCAAAGAGGATTGTCCGCCTGAAATTTAATGATCGGAATAGTTTGGTGGCAAAAAGGATCTTCCGCCAAACAATTTAATGCGCGGATCAGTTTGGTGGCGGAGAAGACCTTCCACAAGAAACTTAATGCGCGGATCAGTTTGCTTGCTCGTAATAAGGGATATCGTCATGCGCGACGGGGTCCTGCTGCAGCCAGTAAGCCCTGGTGACTACGTGTCCATCCGGCGTTTTAAGCAGTCTGCCGAAAATGGCATTGGTGGTATTGAAAGTATAATCGGTTACGCCCAAGGTGAAAGTCGACGGTGGTAGTGGAGCTTGCTCTGCAGTTTCAACTTTCTGCTCAACAACGGCTGCTCCTGGCTCCGAACTCACTGGTTTTGGCGCAGCAGCCGCTGCTACTTTAGGTGGCGGCGATGGCACTACAACTACTGTATAGTCATTGGCTTCCAGCAAAGATGTTAGAAATGCTACGCGTTCAGGACTTGCATTTTTCTCAGCAATCCCGCACTTGACGCCATCCAACTCTTCAAACTCATGATTCTTATTGATCGCCATAGATTTCTTTTATGTCATGGAACTGATATGATCGTATATCCAGCTGATCACGCCCGACAAAAGAATACCTGCCGTGCAAATGATCAGGCCCAACCCTACCGGTCTCAATATCGTTACCGGCTTCTGCTCGCCCTCCGGCGCACTAAACACCAGCCTCACCACTTTCAGATAATAATATAAAGAGATAATCATATTCAGCGCCGCCAGCGTGATATACCAATAGTTCCCCTTCGAAGCGCCCGACATCAATAAAAATAATTTACCAAAAAATCCCGCTGCCGGTGGTATTCCAGCCAATGAGAATAATCCGATCGACAAGGCCCAGGCCAATGCCGGGGACGACTTATACAACCCTTTCAATTCACTGATCTTTTCAATGCCCGCCTGTGACCGAAGCGTGGATGCCACGCCAAATGCTGCGAGGTTCGAAAACAAATAGACCAGGATGAAATAAGTAACTGAGCTAAGCACTTCAGGATTTTGTCCGCTTAAACCTACCAGGATAAACCCAACCTGTGCAATCGAAGAGAAAGCCAGAAAACGAAGCAGATTATCCTGTCGCATGGCAAAGAAATTTCCAATCAGCATCGTGACCAACGACAGAGCCACTACCAGCGAATACCAGGTGCCAGAGAGATTTGGAAATAATTTATATAGAATATTATACAATGCAAAGGTCACTGCGCCTTTAGAAACCACACTCAAAAATGCAGTAACCGCTACAGGTGACCCTTCATATACATCTGCTGTCCAGAAATGAAAAGGCACCACGGAAAGCTTAAAAGCAAAAGCGCTGAATAAAAATACAAAGGCCATGATGTGCAGGGGCTCATGGCGCAACAAACCCCAGATGGATGCAAAATCCAGCGTGCCTGCAATCCCATAGATCAATGAAATGCCGAATAACAAGATCCCGGATGCGAGGGCAGACGACATCACCATCTTCATGGCTGCTTCAGACGACTTCCTTCTGGCCAGATCAAAATTAGCCATCGCTGCAACCGGTATACTGGCCAGTTCCAAAGAAAGATAGAACATCAGGAGATGATCGCTTGATACCAGGAAATACATCCCCAATAAAGCAGACAGCATCAGCATGAACATTTCAGGCATATGCTCATGGTCTTTCAACCAATCCGAACACAACAACGATATTAAATAAACACCCAACGACAGTATTCCTTTCTGAAATCCCGCCAATTCATTATGCACGAACATGCCATTAAAAATCCGGCCAGTTTCATTAAATCCAAATGCAAGGATCACATTAAAAAGGAGCAGCAGCTGGATCAAAGAAAGCAGGGTTTCATTTTTCA
>JANMHK010000537.1:0-15755 GCA_031375135.1 Sphingobacteriales bacterium
GTTCCCGGTTCTATGGCCACGATCGCACCCAGCTTATTGGCCATGAATTTTTCTGCCAGTACCTGTACATTCACGTCTATATAGGTTCTTAGGCTCCGGCCGGCCACGGCTGCGGTATCATAGGCCCCATTCTCATATCTACCCACCAGCCTGTTTTTATTGTCTTTAATGCGGTATTGAACACCACGCTGGCCCATCAGAATATTCTCATAAAATCTTTCAATGCCGGTGAGCCCCATATAGTCACCTACCTGGTAGAAGTATTTTGTCCTTTTCAGGATGTTGGAATCCACTTCGCCGATATAGCCCAGCACGTGTTCGGCAGCCTTATATGGATAAGAGCGTATAGGCCGGTCTTGCAAATAAAACCCTGGCTCGAAACGGTATATATTCTCCTGGAGTTTTACAAACTTGTCCATGGGCAGGGAAGCTTCGAAAACGGAAGGCCGGTATCTGCCATTCCTTATAATAGCGGTGATCAGTCTTTGCCTAAATTCACTGGTATCGATTCCCATCGCCTGACAGAGTCCGAGGGTATCGATCCCTTTCAACTGATTGGGAAGGATCATCAGGTCGTGGGTTACGGTATTTTCGAGGATCGGTCTTCCTTTGCGGTCGAAGATCAGACCACGGTCGGGGTAAATGGTCTTCCTGTCCACCGCATTGTCTCTAGCTTGTAGTTGGTATTGGGGCGACATCACCTGCAGTATAAATAGCCGGGCTATCAATACAACAAAAACAGCCAGGATGATGAGGCGTATGACGGTTTGACGGGATTGATTGAAAACGGGCATGGTAGTATGTAAAGATACAAGAGGAAGGGACATTTTCACGTCCGTCCAGTCTCAATTAATAGTTTCTTCTAAATCCGGTTAAAGATATTTACCGTTCTACGCTAAGCTACGTTGGTCCTGTACTTTGACTTTCTGACAAAAAGCATTTCAGTGATCAGGATCAGTAAGAGGGTTACCGCTGACGTGGCAAAAACCTTACCCAGGAAATACCAGAAGTTGCCGAAATGCAGCCATTCCAAAAACACCAGGTAAATATGGTGCATCAGGGTCAGTAAAAGCACGTAAACGGAGTATGGCATCAGGCCCATGCTGGTAATAGATGGCTCAGAGTAACCTATTTCAGTTGCCTCCTTGGGCATGAGGATGCTGATCACAAAAGGCCTCACATAAGCAATGAGTACGCAGGCTGCAGCGTGCAGGCCGGGGGTTTTAGTAAAAAGATCAAGGGCAAGTCCAAACAGAAAACCAATCAGGGTAAGTAAGCCCCTTTGTAATTTAAATGGAAGCCAGAGTATAAATAGGAAATATAGATAAGGTACTACAAACTGATGAAGGGGTGGGATCTTATCCAGTACAAAAACCTGGAACAGGATGAAGAATGCGAACCGGATGATATTTCTCAGCAGGTTACTCATTGGTCTTTCCTGATCATTTTCATGAGTGAATCCATTTCTGATTTCTGCAGGTTCTTTACAATAAATGCATGCTGAACGGAATAGAAATCGGTCGCGGTCTTAACTTTCAAACTGTACGTGCTGGTGCCTTTATCTTCCAGAACCTGGGCCACATAGCCCACTACTTTACCGGGAGGGAAGATATCGGAATACGAACTGGTCACCACCGTATCTCCTTTTTCAACTTTTAGCGTGCGGGGAATATTATTCAGGGTTACAAAACGTGGATCTTTCCCATCCCAAATCACTTCGCCAAATCCACCGCCTTTTTTAAGCAAGGCCACCACACTATTCTTACGGTGCAGGAGACTCATGGCCACCGACATGTTTGGACTCACATTAACCACTTTACCAATGATCCCTTCAGGTCCTATTACGGCCATATTAACACCTACACCCTGATTGGCACCGCGATGAAGCGTAATATAGTTGTTCTGGGCGTCGATCGTATTACCAATGACTTTGGCCGGGAGGTATAGGAATTTCCTGTATTGCTCAAGGGAATCTACACGGAACGAATCTGTGACGATCTGCCTGGAACTGTCGGGAACGGCGTAGTCATCTTTCAAGGCATTGAGAAGATCAGCGTTTTGCTGTCTTAATTTTTCGTTCTCTTTTTGAAGGCTGAAATAGGTTTCAATATTGTTGTATCGAACGTAAAACTTCCCGGTTACTTCTGTAGCCACATTCATGTATGCGGCCTGGTGAAACTTATTGTAACGGAACAACATACTCAAGGCAACCACCTGCAATAACAGGAAGAACAGCAGGTTGCTGAACCGGGCAATGAAAAGAAAAACGTTACGCATTAATTATCTCATCACGAAAGGATACCGCGAGTAATTCTTCAGAGCAATGCCTGTGCCACGTACCACACTTTTCAATGGATCATCTGCAACGTGTACGGGAAGCTTGATCTTCTGACTCAGCCTTTTATCCAATCCACGCAACAAAGCACCGCCTCCGGTCAAGTATAAACCCCTGCGATAGATATCTGCTGCAAGCTCAGGAGGAGTAGTTTCCAGCGCCTTTAGAATAGCTTCCTCGATCTTGAAAATTGATTTATCAAGCGCCTCTGCGATCTCCTGGAAACTAACCATGATCTGTTTTGGTATACCAGTAACCAGGTCACGTCCGTTTACCGGGATATCGTCTGGCGGTGTTTCCAGATCTTTCATGGCAGCGCCTATCTGGATCTTTATCTGTTCTGCAGTACGTTCACCAATCAAAAGACTGTGATAGCGTCGCAGTGCTTCCATAATGTCAGCGGTAAATTCATCTCCGGCGATACGGATCGACTGGTCACAAACAATACCCGCAAGGGCGATCACAGTAATACCGGTTGTACCGCCGCCAATGTCGATGATCATATTACCTACGGGCTCTTCCACATCTATACCAATGCCGAGTGCGGCTGCCATAGGTTCGTGAAGCAGATATACCTCTTTTGCGCCAGCCTGTTCCGCACTGTCACGTACGGCCCTTTTTTCCACCTCGGTGATGCTGGACGGGATGCAAATCATCATTCTCCAGCTTGGGGGGAATAAAGGCTTCTTGGGGTAGATCATCTTGATCATCTCCCTGATCATCAGCTCTGCAGCGTTAAAATCGGCGATTACCCCGTCTTTCAATGGCCTGACGGTGCGAATGCTTTCATGCGTTTTTTCGTGCATCATCAAGGCTTTCTTCCCCACGGCAAGAACATTCTTGGGATTATTCCTGTCTAACGCAACTATGGAAGGTTCGTTTACTACAATCTCGTCGTTATGTATGATAAGTGTATTGGCAGTTCCCAGGTCAATAGCAATATCTTGGGTAAACCAGTTAAATAGTCCCATTGTACAGATGATATTGGGTAGTCATTAATGCAGGCAAAATTGGCGAATTAATCCGAATAAACAACGGAGGAAATATTGATTTATTGGCAGAACTGTTAATATTCATGGTTTATCTCTGGTATGAGGAAAATTGGTGTTTAATATCTATTGAAATTCATAGCCTATATCCGTCCTGTAGTACATACCATGAAAATCGAGGAACTCCATGATCATGGAAGAACGTTTCGCTGCCTTCCATACCGTATCTCCATAAGAAGTTATTGCAAGTACCCTGCCACCATTTGTAACCACTATGCCATCTTCCCGCGTTGTTCCTGAATGGAAGATGATCACATCATCTTCACTGAGAATGTCCAGCCCGTCAATTTCATAGCCTTTCTGGTAATTTCCGGGATAACCTCCACTAACTGCTACCACTGTGGCCGCTGCCCTTGGGTCGATCCTGACTTCAATTTCGGATAACTGTTGCTGTGAGGTTGCCCAAAAAAGTTCCACCAGGTCGTTCTGAAGCCGGGGAATAACTACTTCAGTCTCCGGATCGCCCAGCCTGCAGTTATATTCTATCACATATGGCTCGTTCTCCACATTGATCAGGCCAAAAAAAACAAACCCTTTATATTCAAATTTTTCTTCCTGTAACCCACGCACCGTAGGTTCAATGATCCGTGTGCGGACCTTTTCCATAAATTCCCCATCAGCAAAAGGAACCGGGCTGACTGCGCCCATTCCCCCGGTATTCAATCCGGTATCCCCATCACCAATCCTCTTGTAATCTTTGGCTTCGGGCAATAGTACATATGATTTTCCATCAACCAGCGCAAAAACGCTCAGTTCAATTCCTTTTAAAAACTCTTCAACAACCACTTTTTTACCGGCATCACCAAATTTTGCCTGCTGGATCATGAGCTCGAATTCAGCCATGGCTTCCACGTGGTTCTGGCAAATGATCACTCCTTTGCCACCGGCCAGTCCATCTGCCTTTAACACAATCGGAATAGGAAGGGAACGAAGGTATTCTACCCCTTCTTCATAATTGGTAAGGTCAAACTCACGATATGAGGCAGTGGGAATATTGTGCCGCTGCATAAATGCTTTGGCAAAAGCCTTGCTCCCTTCCAGTTGGGCTGCTTCCCTCGACGGACCTATCAAGGCGATGTTACGAAGTGCAGCATCTGATTTAAAATAATCATAAATGCCATTTACGAGCGGCTCTTCAGGTCCAACAATAACCATATCAATGTGCTCCCTCAGGCAAAGCGACTGAATGGCAAGAAAATCGTTATAACCAATATTTACATTTTCGCCGCAGGTTTCTGTACCGGCATTGCCCGGGGCGATGAACAGCTTTTCGCAAAAACTACTTTGGCTAATCTTCCATGCAATAGCATGTTCCCTGCCGCCCGAACCTAACAGAAGTATCTTAATTGGTTTCATTTGTAGTAATCTTTTGCTTTAGGGCCGGAAGTTTAGAATCTGCTGCGAAGATATATTTCTCCGTTTTTTTAATGGGTTAATTTTTTTTATTCCCTATTTTCATCACTAACTCGAAGAATAATGACAAATAGCACGCAGAAACATCCCCGGGGCCTTTACGTTTTGTTTGCTGTTGAGATGTGGGAGCGATTCAATTATTACGGGATGAGGGCGATCCTGATCTATTTCATGACCGATGCCCTTATGTTTTCCAAGCCATTTGCATCCAATATGTATGGCGGCTATACCAGCCTGTCCTACCTGACCCCGCTCATTGGAGGGTTCATGGCCGACAGATACTGGGGAAACAGGAAGTCCATCCTGCTCGGTGCCCTTACCATGGCCGTGGCTGAGTTTATCCTGTTTTTCTGCGCAAGCCTGTATCAATCCGCACCTGACACATCAGCAATGTTGTTTTATGTTGGACTGGGTGTGATGATCGCCGGAAACGGATTTTTTAAGCCGAACATCTCCTCCATGGTAGGGCAGCTATATCCTGCCAACGATAAAAGGACCGATGCCGCATATACCATATTCTACATGGGCATCAACGTGGGCGGAATGTTAGGTCCATTTGTTTGCGGCCTTGTTGGCAATACCGGGAACCCCGCAGATTTTAAGTGGGCATTTTTGGCGGCTGGTGTCGGGATGATCCTGAGTGCCATCACATTAAAACTATTTGAAAACAAATACCTGATAGGCAGTAACCAAAAACCTATTGGTGTTGTGCCAGAGCATATGATCAATGCGGAATCACGCATTAAACATCCTACATCACTTGTTTCCATTCTTTCGGTTATCGCCCTTTGCGCGCTAGCTATGGGATTGTTATACGTGCACGGAAAAAAGATCTTTGATCTTAGTTTCCTTTTGTTAGGGTCTCTTGCGCTCATTCTCTATGTGGTATTTTCCGATAAGGCGCTAACGCGTGAGGAACGGCAGCGAATTATCGCGATTTTTGTGGTCTCCTTTTTTGTGATCTTTTTCTGGAGCGCCTTTGAGCAGGCCGGGGCTTCCTTATCTTTTTTTGCTGCAGAACAAACCAACTTACATAT
Source organism: Sphingobacteriales bacterium (assembly GCA_031375135.1). Classification (GTDB taxonomy): domain Bacteria; phylum Bacteroidota; class Bacteroidia; order Chitinophagales; family Chitinophagaceae; genus Pollutibacter. The sequence goes on from JANMHK010000537.1 coordinate 5,835, forward strand.
CGACCTTTTCAATTACAATATCCCTCCATCCTGGTTTCAGTCGTTAAACTCTTTTTTTGTTGTTGCCTTTGCCCCTGTATTTGCGTTATTATGGATAAAGCTTGGCAATAAAAACAAGGAGCCGAATTCACCGCTGAAGATGGCCATCGGACTTTTTCTGTTGGCCGTGGGCTATGCTTGGATCGCATTGGGTGTGAAAGATGTGGCACCGAATGTGAAAGTAAGCATGATCTGGCTTTCGGGTATGTATGCCCTTCATACCTGGGGGGAATTATGCCTGTCACCCATAGGTATGTCTTTAGTCAATAAACTTGCTCCTTTGAGATTTGCGTCCCTGTTGATGGCAGTATGGTTCATGGCGAATGCAGCAGCCAATGTAGTTGCCGGAAAACTTAGTGCTTTATACCCGCCAGGACCCGCCGAATTCAAGAAAGCGGGCGAAGTGGGCATCGATCTCCCGGCTATCCTTAACGGTTCGCGTACCGCTACAACTGATCAGATTACCAAATTACAGGAGCTCGATATTCCAAACCATTTCAACAGTGTAATGGGATACCAGATCAATAACCTCTATGATTTCTTTATCTTATTTGTAATCATGGCCGGGATAGCCGCCGCTATTTTGTTTCTTTTAAACAAATGGCTGCTCAAGATGATGCATGGATTGAAGTAAGCTTTTTCACTATCTTCCCGCTACCAAAATTGCTGTCATGTCTGATAAAAAATTCCACCCATTTGTTTCCCCGGAAACAAACATGAAAGAATTCACCATCAAATCTGTGTTGGTTGGTTCTGCATTCGGGATCATATTCGGTGCCGCTACTGTTTACCTGGCGTTGAAAGCAGGACTTACCGTGTCTGCATCCATTCCCATCGCCGTGATGTCAATCGCCCTCAGCAAATTATTTCTTCGGACCACGATCCTGGAGAATAACATCATTCAAACAACAGGATCCGCCGGAGAGAGCATTGCAGCCGGTGTGGTATTCACGTTACCGGGTTTCCTTTTTCTCAGTGCTCCTGAAAGTGCGGGTTATTTCAACTATTTCACCATCCTGACACTTGCCATCTTTGGCGGCATACTCGGCACCTTAATGATGATCCCACTCCGGAAGGCGCTGATCGTAAAAGAACATGACACCCTGCCTTATCCAGAGGGCACGGCCTGTGCTTCAGTATTGAAAGCCGGTGAAAAAGGCGGAAATTTTGCCCGTACCGCCTTCCTCGGCGTAGGCGTGGCGGCGGGTTACGCGTTCCTCCAAAAAATATTACATATCGTTGCGGAAACGCCGGAGTATATGACCCGGCAGACCAATAAATTCTTCCCCTCTGCAAAAATCAGTGGTGAAATCACTCCTGAATACCTGGGCGTGGGCTATATCATTGGTCCGAAGATCGCTGGAATTCTAGTTGCAGGTAGCGTGCTCACCTGGTTCGTTTTTAACCCGCTACTGGCCACGCTTGTACCGTCCGACGTCATCGCTACGCAGTTGATCAAACTCGGGTATTTGAAAGATATCAATACCGCCGGTGGGCCTGGTGGCTGGGATCCCATTACCCACGGGTTTAATGATTATGCAGTTGCCATCTACCGGGCCTATGTGCGTCAGATCGGCGCGGGAGCTGTTGCAGCTGGCGGATTCATTACCCTATTTAAGACGATCCCCACCATTGTTTCCTCGTTCAAAGGCAGCGTAACTTCGATGAAGGGCGACAGCGAAAGCGCGGTCGTAGCGCGCACGGAGAGGGATCTTTCTATCAAGATCGTGGGCTTTGGCAGTGTTGCCCTGATTCTCCTGATGACCATCCTGCCACAGATTCCAGGGGACGGCGTGCTCAGCAAATTATTATTGGGTGTACTGGTTGTCATATTTGGTGCATTCTTCGTGACCGTATCGTCCCGAATTGTTGGCCTTATCGGTTCGTCAAATAATCCCATTTCGGGCATGACCATCGCCACCATCATGGGTACCTGCCTGGTATTTATTTCAGTGGGTTGGACGGGGCAACTCTATGAACCCATGGCGCTTGTTGTAGGAGGCATGATCTGCATCGCTGCCGCTAACGCCGGTGCAACTTCGCAGGACTTAAAAACGGGCTATATAGTTGGTGCAACTCCGCGCAATCAACAGCTCGCACTTTTTATCGGTGCCATCGTTTCATCACTCGCGATCGGCCTTACGGTCAAGGTGTTGGACACTCCTACTCAGGAAATGCTATCCCAGGGTATTCATCATGCCATTGGCACAGAAAAATATTCCGCACCCCAGGCTACATTAATGGCCACATTGATCAAGGGAATCCTTTCATTCAATCTCGATTGGCAATTTGTACTCGTTGGCGTAGCCATAGCAGTGGTTATGGAACTCTGCGGTATTAAGGCACTAAGTTTTGCGATTGGCATCTACCTGCCATTGTCTACCACCCTGCCAATTTTTATTGGTGGAGCGATCAGGGGTATCGTCGACCGCAGGCATAAGAAAGATGCTAAAGTTGATGTCCAGGAAGAAGATGATCTCAGGAAAGGTAATTTATTCGCGACAGGATTGGTCGCAGGCGGTGCGCTTGCGGGCGTAATCGTTGCATTTTTATCGGTAAACGAATCGATCAGTGCGAGCCTCAGTAAGATCAATTTTGAACATGCTTTGTCGGGAAGCCTGGGGCAGGGTGGCTATTACCTGCTGGGTGCTGCTGCATTCCTGCTCATGGCTTACGGGCTACTCAGGATCGGCATGAAAAAAGAGGATCATATCGATAGCTAAATGAAGTCAAGGTGTTGAAACGATGATCCGAGTATTTGACGATCATCTGCTCCCAACCAATTGTTGAGAACGGTAGCATATACCGTTTTGAAATCAATTCTATGCTTTAGATCTCCATCTTGTAAATCCTTCAAGTTGTCCAGTTCATTCAGCAAACCCTTTCTTTTCAGCGCACCTGAAATGAAGAACATATTATTGGCCGTACCATGATCCGTACCGCCACTGGCATTTTGTGTAACACGGCGCCCGAACTCAGAAAAGCTGAAGGCCAGTACATCATCAAAGCGGTTATTAAGTTTCAGGTCCCGTGTAAAAGCTTTTAAAGCATCATTCAACTCAGCAAACAGTCTTTTTTGCTGAGCAGCCTGATTTACGTGGGTATCAAAACTTCCTAATGAAACATAATACACTTTGGTATTGATCTCGCTCAGGATCAAGCTCGATATGGTCTTGAGGCTTTGCCCGAGTTGGGTAGAAGGATATTGTTGTTGAGATGGATGCAATTTGCTCTGCGAAAAAATATAATCGGCTGACGATATGGTGTCAGACATCGTCTTATATAAATAATCCACCTGCCCTCCGTCATGGGGTTGGTATAATTGGGCGGCGTCGCGGAAAAACTTCTCCTGGCTGCTCCCGTACAGACTGGCGGGTCTTCTGAATGCCAGCCCCTTGGCATATTCACCTTTCAGTGCAAGACTTAATACGTCGTCCACTTCAAGCACTTGGGTCGGCCTGTCGAAACCCCTGCAAGTTGCATCCATGTACCTTCCCAGCCACCCTGTATTCAGAATGGTTTTACTGTCACTGGCCGATTGCCAAATATCCATACTCCTGAAGTGGGACCGGTCTGGATTGGGATAACCGACGCCATTTAGAATCCCGAGCGCACCTTCATTGTACAACTCACGGAAATGAGTAAGCGAAGGGTTCAGACCGAACTCATCATCAACGGCCAGGGCTTCTTCCTTCTTTATTCCTAGTATTGGTCTTCTGCTATAGTATTCGTCATTCCTAAAAGGGATAACGGTGTTCAAGCCATCATTGCCACCCGAAAGCTGGATGACTACAACAACTTTATTCCCCGGAGGAACGAGGGCAGGATGTTCGAAAGCTTTGAGAAATTTAGGTACCATCAAAGTACTGGTTGCAAGGCTTCCCATTTGAATAAATGACCGGCGCTTAATCATCATATTTTTCTATTTACATCAGTTGATATTCGGGCAGGCTCATGACCTGCAAAGTAAATGATTTTATATAGGAATCACGGCCTGATTGATCAGCGTGATTGTGCACCAGGGTCAGGTCTGTACGGCCAGCTTGCAAGAGATTGCCGGCAATGGACGATCCGAGCTTATCCTTGGATACATCTTGAAACAGCGAAGTGTATTCCTGCCACTTAATGTGAACCGAGAGGGCTTTTTGAGAAACCATTTTTGCAAGGTCCGGTTCCCGCTGACCTGCCATCAGGTCGTCGTCATCTTTGGGCTTTAACCCAGGCGATTCGTCATCTTTCAAAATCCGCGGCAAACGCATTCGGTACATGAGCGATGAGCTGTCAATCCAACTTCTGCCCCCGGGCCAACCTGCAACGTTGGGAGGATTAAACAACACCTGTCCGAGTAACCGCTGAAATAACAACAAACTGTCTTCATTGTTAAATTGCATGGGCAAGATCCTTCGTACCCCGACGATCAACTCAATAGGTGATTTTATTTTAGACCCGATATTCTTTTTCTCATAGAACCAGGGCGATAGAAATATTTTATTCAGCAGGCTTGAAATATCATACCCGGATCCATAGAAGAATTCTGCAAGGTTAGCAACAATGCCCTCTTCAACCTCTTCATTCACCAGGAACCTGTAGAGTTTTGTACAGATGTAGCGAGCAGTATTTTTATCTTCCAGCAGCATTTCAATAACATCATTCCCATCAAAATTGCCAGTTCGACCAAAAATTGTTTTCAATCCCTCGTCGTGAAATTGCTTTCGAAAAACGAACTGGCCTGACAGGTCAAAACCCCATCCAGTGAAGGCCCTTGCTGCCTCTTTGATGTCTTTTTCTGTGTAGTGTCCGCGACCAAGTGTAAACAGCTCCATCACTTCACGGGCAAAATTTTCGTTGGGTTGTTGCTTCCGGTTCTGCTGATTATTCAGAAATGCTAGCATGGCAGGAGACTTCGATACTTCCCTTAATAATGTTTTGAAATCAGAAAGGGAATGAGTTCGTATAATATCAAGCAGCTGTTGCTGAAACAGCATGTTCACCTCCCTGCACGCGAAATGACCATGCCAGAAAAACGCCATCTTTTCGCGCAATTGGTTCTCACTATGAACCATATGATCCAGCCACAATAAATTGAGGTTCCTGACCCCTTGACGATTTTCTTTTCTGATCTCCGCCTTCTGCTCCTTGCTCAGTTCGCGCGGCTTCCCATCAACCTGAAAACCCTTCATGATTCCTTCAATGGTATCCGTACGCACCGTTATCTTTTCAGGCTTTAGAGAAGCCCCTTCCATTAATTTCTTATATACAAGCTTCTTATCCAACCGGTTGAGCTCCGGGATCTGACTTGCAGAAGGACCAAACCCTGCTCGCCACAACAAATGCAGGTTAGCTGAAAGATCTGCTTGCATAAAATAGTTTGAGCTTTGACAGTTCTTGCATCATATGGTTTAATGGTCCTTGCATTTAATATTCTAAATAAATCTGATTAAATTAGGGCATGAACGTGAAATCGTTGAAATACGCAGCGCCATTCATCATATTTATTGCAGCCTATTTTGCGCTCACCGGAAAGGGATGGATCATTTGCTTACCACTAGTGCTGGTATGGGTGATCGTTCCGCTTGTTGAACTCGCCTTAGCGCCGGACAATCGGAACCTGGAGGCCGCGGAAGAAGAGATCGCAAAACATGACCGAACCTATGATGCAATGCTTTACATGATCATACTGTTTCAATACGTTGCACTATTTTCATTTCTTCAGTCGATTCACCAGAACCATAACAACTGGTTGGAACTCACTGGTAAGGTTTTTGTCATGGGCCTTTTATGTGGAACATTCGGCATCAACGTAGCGCATGAACTGGGCCATCGCCCAGGCATATGGGATCAGCGAATGTCGAAACTATTATTGTTGACTTCGCTGTACATGCATTTTTTCATTGAGCATAACAAGGGCCATCATAAACGGGTATCTACACCAGAGGATCCTGCAAGTGCCAGGTACGGCGAATCCGTCTATGCCTTCTTTCTTCGCAGCATGATATTCTCATATCTTTCTGCCTGGCAGATCGCAGTGCGCGACATGAAAAGAAAAGGACTTCCAGCTCTGCATTGGAAAAACGAGATGCTCCAGTTTCAAATCATCCAGGCCGGGTTTCTGATACTAGTCGGATGGGGTTTTGGATGGAAAGAATGCCTCCTTTTCGTTGCAGCAGCTTTTGTAGGTGCGTTGCTACTGGAAACGGTTAACTACATTGAACACTATGGTTTAGTAAGGCGAAAGAAAGAAGACGGTCAATACGAACGAACAATGCCCATTCATAGTTGGAACAGCAATCATGTGATTGGCCGGATCATGTTGTTTGAATTATCCCGCCATAGTGATCACCATTTCATAGCTTCCAGAAAATACCAGTTGCTCAGGCATCACGATGGTGCGCCGCAGATGCCAACAGGCTATCCGGGGATGATGATCCTTTCTTTGATTACTCCAGTCTGGTTCGGTGTGATGAATCAGAGAATAAAAGATCAGCCGATCCTGTCGCTGCCGAAATAAGGTTGTAATACAGCAGGTATTTTAATACCCTGCCCATCCTGATTGTTTTCCAAAATGGAAGCGATTATCCTTGGCAATGCTAAGGAGCTACCGTTCAGTGAATGAACCAGCTGGGGTTTACCATCCGCGTCCTTGAATCGGATCTTCATTCTGTTTGTCTGGAACGACTCAAAATTTGAAACGGAACTTACTTCCAGCCATTTCTCCTGGCCAGCGCTATAGACTTCAAAATCGTAGGTTAGTGCAGAGGCAAAGCCCATATCACCCCCACACAAACGGAGTATCCGGTAAGGAAGGCCCAGGGACGCAACGAGTTTTTCGACATGAACCACCATTTCTTCCAATACCTCGTAGCTGTGTGCAGGATGAACCAATTGCACCACTTCTACTTTGTCGAACTGGTGCACCCTGTTCAATCCCCTGACATCTTTACCAAAACTGCCGGCCTCTCTTCTGAAACAAGGTGAGTGTGCCGTCATCATAACCGGGAGATCTGTTTCCTTAAGGATCTCGTCGCGGTAAATATTGGTGACCGGGACTTCTGCCGTCGGGATCATATAAAAATTATCGGCGGGCATATAATACATCTGGCCTTCTTTATCGGGCAACTGTCCTGTTCCATAAGCAGTGGCCTCATTTACCATATATGGCGGTATATATTCTGTATAGCCCGCGTTGGTATTATAATCCAGAAAATAAGAAACTAAAGCCCTTTGTATACGCGCACCCTTGCCCTTAAACAAAGGAAACCCACTGCCGGTGATCTTGACGCCCGTTTCAAAGTCAACCAGGTCATATTTCTTAATGAGGTCCCAGTGTGGCACCGAGCCTTCGGGTAAGACGGGGATCTCACCGCCCTGTCTGACCACTACATTATCCTCAGGGCTCTTTCCAAGGGGAACCTTCTCAGAAGGTAGATTGGGCAGTTTAACCAGCATATCGTGCAGATCCGCATCGGCAATGGCCAGTTCTTTTTCAATTCGTTCAATGTCAGATTTAAGATCGGCCACCTCCTGTTTCCTTGCTTCCGCCTCGTCTTTCTTGCCCTGTCCCATTAAAGCACCGATCTCCTTTGATGCTGCATTTCGCCGCCCCAGTAACTGTTCACTGGCTGTTTGCAGGCTGCGGCGTTGATCGTCTACGGCCAGGATTTGGTCCACCAGGCTAAGATCCCTGAAGTTTTTTACGGCCAGTCGTTCCAAAACCCACTCTTTCTGCTTACGTATCAGGTTCACCTGCAACATGTGAAAAATTTTGCCAAAGATAATCGGTCCAAGCTAATCGTTAATTTTGCATATGCATATACAAGATGACCTGCAAGCCAGGTGGTGGAAACTGGAAGAAAAATTGATCGAGCGATTTGGGAAGAAGCCGGACATGGAGACCATATTATTCCTGATCGGGGTACAGGAATTCGGAGATTTGCGGGACAAATTCACCAAAGAACAGAAGCAGGACCTGATGCATGTGGCAGTTTGTTCGATACTTTCTACCAGTGGTTTCTACGAACTTGATGGTGTTGACGAGGATGGCTGGCCACATTTCAGGCAATTGAAACATATCCCGCCGATGGAACTGAAAGAACAGGAAGATTTCATCAAGGACCATGTACTGCTTTATTTCCAGAACAACCAAGTGATCTAACTATGAAGATCTTATTAGTTGCCGCATTGTTGCTCCTGCATTCGTTTACCCTGGCCCAGACGGATATTAAACTCCGGAAAAAAGACCGGAAAAAAGATATCATGCTAGTCACAGATAGTGGGAGCATTATACTCAGGCTCTCTGATTCCACGCCAAAACACCGCGACAATTATCTGAAGTTGGTCAAACAAGGGTATTTCGACAGTGTCCTGTTCCACCGGGTGATCAAAAACTTTATGATTCAGTCTGGCGATCCTGACTCAAAAAAAGCAGTAGCCGGGCAAAAATTAGGAAACGGTGGGCCGGCTTATACAGTCCCCGCCGAATTCAGGGCTAGTCTGTTTCATAAGAAAGGAGTATTGGCGGCAGCACGCCAGTCGGACGCAGTGAATCCTGAAAAAGCAAGCAGTGGCAGCCAATTCTATATTGTACAGGGGAAAAAGTTTTCGGCTGCAGGTTTAGACTCGGTGGAGACATTCCGGTTAAACGGGCGAAAACTGCCCGCTGAACACAGGGCTGTTTACCAGTCTGTTGGCGGAGCACCGCACCTCGACCAGAATTACACTGTTTTTGGCGAGGTGGTCAGTGGATTGGATGTAGTTGATAAGATCGCTTCTACTGCCACAAACCCTGATAACCGTCCGTTGGCCGATATTAAGATCATCAAGGCCGTACTCGTTAAAAGAAAGAACCGGGGCTAATAATTTTCTTCAGTCAAAACTATTTTCTTCATATTTGCTACACTAAAAGCCAGCACATGAATTTTCCTGATAATCTGCGTTATACTAAAGATCACGAATGGGTACTATTGGAAGGGAACGTTGCTACGGTAGGCATAACTGATTTTGCACAAAGCGAATTGGGTGACATCGTATACGTTGATATTGAGTCAATAGGCAATGAATTGGCTGCTGAATCAGTATTTGGAACGGTTGAGGCCGTTAAAACAGTAAGTGATCTTTTCCTTCCGTTAGATGGTACCGTCACTGAAAAGAATGCAGGCCTGGATGGCCAGCCTGAACTGGTGAATCAGGATCCATATGGGAAAGGATGGATGATCAAAATGACCGTAAAAGATCCCGCAGATTATGATAATCTTTTGGATGCTGCGGCATATACGGCCCTGGTAGGCTAATAAAGACCATGTTGAACAGGCTTTTGACCAAACCCTGGGGATCATTGATCTGGACAGTACTGATCTTTTTTCTTCTGACCATAAATACCGGCAGCATTGAGTCCGTCCCGCTTTTGGGAATTAAGCATTTGGACAAGCTGGTGCATATTTTTCTGTTCGGAACACAATACATTTTGTGGGCTCTATTCCTTGATGCTAAAATGAAGATCACGCTGCCGGTGCTGCTCGGGTTATTCATTGCCGTTTCGGGATATGGGATCGGAATGGAGTTTTACCAGGATCTGTTTACCACAAGGGAATTTGAGCTGGCAGATATTTTTGCAGATGCAGCTGGAGCGTTATTAGGTGGGTTATACATTGGGGCAAAAAATAAGCCCCTATGGAAATAGGGGCCGCAACCAAAACTAACTGCTTATGAGAAAATTGACTGTTAATTACACTTATAAGACGTCAAAACAGGTGCCAAGGTTTACTCTGATCTTGTTAATACATTGATAAAGGTCCTTGATTTCTTGCTAACGCTTCCAATCTCTGATTTATTGCTTTTGAGAGCGTTCCATCTTAGTTATAACGACAATGATAGAGGAAAAGTTGC
>JANMHK010000015.1:0-1894 GCA_031375135.1 Sphingobacteriales bacterium
GGAAAAAAGACTAAGGTTCGCCAAAACGCTTGTCCGCAATAAAATCGCTATCAGACAGGGTTCGGAGAAAAATGATCAGGTCGTTTTTCTCATAATCGTCGATGGCGATTTTGTTTTTAAAAAGCGGATCGGTGGTTGGACCGTTGACCACCCCGTTTCGATAGTGATCTATAACTTCTCCGATTCAGATAAGCGATATGATGTTAGTTTTCATGGGTAGGTACTTTTTTTCTCATGTCTTTTACATCTGACCGCCTTTTTTTTGAAGAGATCCGTTTCTCCTTAGCATTTTTATTGGGCTTTGTGGAGATACGGGCTTTCTTTTTTTCCAGTGCCTGGTTGATCAGTATATTTAATTTTTCAATGACCAGTAACTTGTTATGCCATTGTGATCTGGTGGCCTGGGATCTCGATGCCAAATAGCCCTCGTTGGTAATTAATTTACCGTATCTCTCCTGTAAGGTTTTCTTTTGTTCGCTGTTCAGTAAAACGGAATGATCAACGTGAAACAAACCCTCCACCATCGTCTCCACTTTGTTGACGTTTTGGCCACCCTTTCCACCGCTTCTTGCCGTGCGAAATTCTAATTCACGGCTTATATCTATCTTCATTATTTAAAGTTACCATTTCAATGGCGGATTTTATATGAGGGTAGTTATACAACGGGTTCGGGAGGCGTCTGTACAGGTAGATGGTGTCCTGAAGGGTGAGGTTGGGCATGGTCTGTTGGTACTGGTGGGCATAGAAGATGCTGACGGCCAGGAGGATATCGACTGGCTCGCCGGAAAGCTGGTCAACTTGAGAGTTTTTGACGATGAACAGGGGGTTATGAATCTCTCGGTGAAAGATGTCGCGGGTGAAATTCTGTTGGTCAGCCAGTTCACCCTGCATGCGTCTACCAAAAAAGGAAATAGACCTTCCTATATCAGGGCATCCAAGCCCGAGCATGCCATTCCTATTTATGAAAAATTGATAACCGCCATAGAAGGCGAACTGGGTAAGCCCGTTCAAACAGGCGTTTTTGGGGCCGACATGAAACTGAGTTTATTAAATGACGGCCCGGTTACCATTTGTATTGATTCAAAACAAAAAGAATAGCAATGACAATAGATCAGGCGCAGGCGCGGGTTCACGACTGGATCACCACAACCGGGGTCAGGTATTTCAGCGAGTTGACCAACATGGCCGTGCTTACGGAAGAGGTTGGTGAATTGGCCAGATTAATGGCCCGAAAATATGGGGATCAGTCGTTCAAAGAGTCCGATCAAAAAGTTGATCTCGGAGATGAGATGGCGGACGTATTGTTTGTCCTGATCTGCATGGCCAATCAAACCGGGGTGAACCTGACCGAAGCCATGGAGAAGAACTTTGAGAAAAAGACCACCCGTGATGGTGAGCGTCATAAAAACAATGAAAAACTGAAATAAAAGCCTTTCAGTACTACCTCCCTTCCTCCCTAACAACTAATTTTGCGCCATGTTATTAACCGACCAGAATAAATTCCAGGCGATCATTTCGCATGCTAAAGAATATGGGTTTGTTTTTCCTTCCAGTGAGATCTACGATGGGCTGAGTGCAGTTTATGACTATGGCCCGTGGGGCAGCGAGTTGAAGAGAAATATTCGTGATGCATGGTGGAATGAAATGACGCGTATGCATGATCATATTGTGGGCATTGACGCTGCCATCTTTATGCATCCAACCACCTGGAAAGCTTCGGGTCATGTAGATAATTTCAGCGATCCGATGATCGATAATAAAGACAGCCAGAAAAGATATCGGGTCGATCATTTGATCGAAGGTTTTGCAGATGATCTGGCTAAGGATGGTAAAGTAGAGCAGGCGGAGCTTCTTGTTGCAGATATGGAAAAGCTTCTTGCTGCGAATGACCTGG
>JANMHK010000030.1:0-5936 GCA_031375135.1 Sphingobacteriales bacterium
AATGCTAGCAAAGAAAAGAATTTTATTCATTGCCAACGAAATGTCTCCCTATCTCGAACTCACTGAGTTTTCAGAGATAGTCAACAAGCTTGCGATAAAAGCTAATGACAATGGATTTGAAGTCCGTTGCATTATGCCTCGCTTTGGAATTATCAATGAAAGAAGACATCGCCTCCATGAGGTGGTCAGGTTGTCCGGGATCAATGTTTCGGTTGATAACGATGATTTCCCTCTTCAGATCAAAGTAGCATCCCTGCCCAATGCCAGGCTGCAGGTTTATTTCCTCGATAATGAAGACATGTTTAAAAGGAAGTTTGTTTTCAACGATGATCAGGAGAAATGGTATGATGATAACGGGCTGAGGAGTATCTTCTTTTGCAAGGGCGCACTGGAAACCGTGAAAAAATTCGGATGGCCTCCCGATATCATTCATGCCTCCGGCTGGATGACGGGCCTGATTCCTGCGTACCTGAAAACCGTTTATAAGAAAGAGCCCGTTTTTGGTAACAGTAAGATCGTTTATACGATTGGTCAAAATACTTTCAAAGAAAAATTTGGAGCAGATTTCCTAAAGAAAGCCCTGATCCATCCAACGATCAAGGAGAAAGACCTTGAACCTTTCAAGGAAGGCAATAACACGGCAATGTTCAGGGGCGGAGCGACCTATGCAGATGCCATTACTTTCGGTGCAGAAAAAACCGAGAAGAAACTGATTGAAGAATTCGGAAAGGTAAGGGGCAAGAAAGTAATCCCTTTCAATGCAGATTCTGATTTAACAGACTATTTACAATTGTATCGCGACCTTGCGGACAAATAGCGAACTTACTCAAGAATAAATAATTGCAGGTGAATTGGAATAAGTTTTGGAGAGGATCTTCTATTGTATTTTTTGTTTTACTGATAGCTTTCAGCTGCACTAAGATCAAGAGCACAGAAATAGGCAGCGAACTCATTCCCGCCGTAGATAATATTACAACCTTCGATACTACCCTTGAAGTTATTTCTGAGAATTTCATTTTCCCTGATTCTTCTAATCAAAGGGTCTTTTTCAATACCAATGGATCAATTCCGGACATGGTGGCGGGTTATATCTCAAACGATCCCCAATTCGGCAAAACCAACTCTACCATCTATTTCTTGTATAGTCCCTCTAGCTTTCCATTCCCCTACGAGGTAAAAGACAGCCTTTACCTGGATTCAGTCGTGTTAACCATGAAATGGAACGGTGCGGTGATCGGGGATACCAATGCCATTCAGAAGTTGAATGTATACCAGCTCGATGCACAGCTAAAAGCGGACTCGGCCTATGCCTTGACCGACCAGATCCCATACTCCAGGCTATTGGGCAGCAGAACCTTTGCGCCTTCCATTCTTAATGATTCTATACCTGTGCAGAAAGGAAAGCTGGTGAACCAACTGCGCATCAGGCTAAGTGACGATTTTGGCAACGAACTCCTGAAACTGGATACTGCCACTGGTAAGCCCCTGAACCGGGATTCGCTTTTCCGTGCATATATGAAAGGATTTGCACTCACGCCCGATATTTCGGGTGCTCCGGCAGCAAACGCCCTGATGGGCTTCAATATCGGGGACACCAACAGCTATCTTCGGATCTTTTACAGGTACGATACCGCGGCTAAAAAAGATACGACCTTCAAAACCTATCGTTTCGCAGTCACATCAGGTTTTGCAAACAATATCACAAGGAGTTATCCCGGTTCAGAAATTGCTGGAACCCTCTCTCCGGGACGGGATAGTATTGCTTACATCCAGACCGCGCCGGGTTCGTATACCACCATAAGAATGCCTTCTCTTAATGCTTTTAAAGCGCTGAAAGGAAATGTTGTGATCCATAAAGCGGAACTCTCGATGCAGCAAATCCCTACAACAGGGCAGGGTGATGATTTATTCAAGGCACCAGCTTACCTCTATATCGATTATAAAGACACGGTGAAGAACGCTCAACGTCCTTTTTTCCTTGACGGATTTTTACAAGGACTTTATCAGCCTTCGCTCCTGGGCGGGGCTAGAAAATACGTACCGGGGCCCGGTGGCGTCGTCATTTCTGAGTACAGATTCAATATTCCCCGTTATATTCAGGGCGTCATTACAAGGAATGACCCCAACTTTCCTCTCTACCTGTACGCTCCGTTCGCAGTCAGGTATAATGATCTGTTTATTTACGACGAGGTAAATCCTATAGCCAGCGGTCGTGTTAAACTGGGTGGGGGTTCTAAAACAGGTCAGAAAATGGTCATGAGGATCATTTACTCTAAGCTTTAGCACAAATATTTATTCAAAATTTTTGGCGGGGCATTATCTTTGCCACCGAAAATCAAAACTAACTGAACTATGCCTTATCTCTTCACGTCGGAATCTGTATCGGAAGGTCATCCGGATAAAATTGCCGATCAGATATCAGATGCCCTTATTGACAATTTCCTGGCTTGGGATCCCGAGTCCAAAGTAGCTTGTGAAACGCTGGTAACTACCGGACAGGTGGTACTTGCAGGCGAAGTAAAGTCTAAGACCTATCTGGACGTTCAAAAAATTGCCCGTGAAGTGATCGCCCGCATCGGTTATACCAAGAGCGAATATATGTTTGAAGCTCATTCATGTGGTATCATCTCTGCCATTCATGAGCAGTCCGCGGATATCAACAGGGGTGTTGAGCGTAAGAAAAAAGAAGATCAGGGTGCCGGTGATCAGGGTATGATGTTTGGATACGCTACAAACGAAACGGACAATTATATGCCTCTGGCATTGGACCTGGCCCATAAAATACTTCAGGAATTATCCGTGATCAGGAAAGAAAAGAATTCAAAGATGCCTTACCTGCGTCCCGATGCCAAGAGCCAGGTGACGATCGAATATGATGATAACGATAAGCCGATCAGGATCGACACGATCGTTGTATCTACCCAGCATGATGATTTTGACAAGGACGAAAAAATGCTCGCGAAGATCAAAAAAGACGTCATCGAGTTCGTTGTCCCCAGGCTGATGTCAAAATGTAAGAAATCAGTACAGAAACTGTTCGATAATAAGATCACGTATCATGTTAATCCAACGGGCAAATTCGTGATCGGCGGACCCCACGGTGATACTGGTCTTACCGGAAGAAAAATCATTGTAGATACCTATGGTGGTAAAGGTGCACACGGTGGTGGTGCCTTCAGTGGTAAAGATCCTTCCAAAGTAGACAGGAGCGCAGCTTACGCGTCAAGGCATATTGCCAAGAACCTGGTGGCTGCCGGTGTAGCCGACGAGATACTGGTTCAGGTTTCCTATGCGATCGGTGTGGCCAAGCCCATGAACATATTCGTTGATACTTATGGCACCTCTAAAGTGGATATGACAGATGGCCAGATCGCAAAGATCGTGGACAAGATGTTTGACATGAGGCCTTACGCTATTGAGACGAGGCTGAAGCTTAGGAACCCAATTTATAGCGAAACCGCTGCATATGGTCATATGGGAAGAACCTCTGAATTCAAGGAGAAAACTTTTGAAACTGCAGAGGGCAAAAAGAAAAAAATGACCGTTGAGCTCTTCACGTGGGAAAAGCTCGATTACGTGGACAAAGTAAAGAAGGCATTCAAATTGAAATAGATAAAAAGCCCCCATCAGGGGCTTTTTAATTTACCGAACAATATATACCTATGCAGAGCAATCCATGGAAGGTACTTTCGTCAAAAGAAGTATATGACAACAAATGGATCCGCGTCACAGAATATGATGTGATCAACCCGAGTGGCGGGAAAGGTATTTACGGGAAAGTTCATTTTAAGAACCGGGCAATAGGGGTAGTGGTGCTGGATGAGGATTTGAATACCTACCTTGTTGGACAGTACAGGTTTGCCCTTGGCCAATATACCTGGGAGATCCCGGAAGGCGGCGGGCAACTTGATGAAGATCCACTGGAAGCCGCAAAACGGGAACTACAGGAAGAAGCAGGAATCACGGCAGACAAATGGGAGAAGGTCCTGGATTTTCACTTGTCAAATTCAGTCTCTGACGAATATGGACATGTGTACCTTGCCCGCGAACTTCATTTTGGCAAAGCTGAACCAGAAGAAACCGAGGAGCTGGCGGTGCGAAAATTACCCTTCGAAGAGGCTTACCAAATGGTACTGCGCGGTGAAATCACCGATTCTCTGTCGGTTGCCGGAATACTGCGAACAAAATTATTATTACAGCAATGATCAACTCTCCCAGGAATTCGTTTAAAAACACGTTCATCATCGGCCGGCAGCCAGTATTGGAAGCTTTACTTGCAGGCAAGCAGATCGACAGGATCTTTATCCAGAAGAACACCGGCAGTGACATCATGTATGAGATCAAGAGCCTCGCAAAAAAAGCCGACGTGCCTCTCAATATCGTCCCCATCGAAAAATTGAATAGCCTGACCAAGGCTAATCATCAGGGAATTGTTGCCATAGCCGGTCTTATCAGCTATACCGACCTTCAGCAGGTGATCGATCATGTAGTGTCTTCTGGTGAAGTCCCATTGTTTGTGATGCTTGACGGTATCACCGATGTCAGGAACATAGGAGCTATTGCAAGAAGTGCTTTATGCTGCGGTGCCCAGGCTTTGATCATTCCGGATAAGGGCGTAGGCGCCATCAATGAAGAGGCGATGAAGTCATCCGCCGGAGCGTTGAACAACATTGATGTCTGCCGCGTAGGCAGCCTCATCAAAGCAGTGGATACCCTCCATTTGAATGGGATCAAAGTGGTGACGGCAGAAATGAAAGCCAATAAAAAGCTGGACGATATACAGTGGTCAGAACCGGCTTGCGTGGTCATGGGGAGCGAAGACAAAGGTGTTCAGTCCATTTTAAGCAAGGCAGCAGACCAGCGCTTTACCATTCCGATGTCCGGGAAATTTGAATCTTTTAATGTGAGCGTAGCCGCAGGAATTATCTTATACGAGGCTTTCAGGCAACGAGGGGCTTAGTATTTCGGGATGTTTGATTTCTTTCGCAGTCTTTAGTGCTTCCTGACGATTCATCTCTTTCCGGATGATCGCATTCTTGATCCCCACGGGCATGATCTTATTCAACAGAAGCAGCAGTCTATTTACCCTTCCCGGTACCCAGATTTTTTCCTTCCTGAATAACGCATTCAATCCTTCTTCCGCAACCTCATGGGGATCCAATACCGATCTTTTTGCAACCCCTTTCATATTGGCATGGATTTCTTTCAACCGGCTATTAGAATTCACGGAACCCGGACAAAGAACCGTCATGCTCACCGATGTTTTACTCAAGCTAAATTGTAAGGAACGGGTAAAGGAGATCAGGAAAGACTTTGTGGCTACGTAAACCTCTTTGAAGGGCATAAAGAAAAAAGCGCCCATACTACCCATATTAAGGATATAAGCCGCAGGAAGCTTTTCCATATCTGGCAGGAACAATCTACAAAGGGTGACTGGTACAATGGTGTTCAGGGTGATCTGCTTATGATAGAATACGGCGTCAAAATCAGTAAAAGGTGCATTAGAACCGATGCCCGCGTTATTGATAAGCACACTCACCTGATATCCATTTTCTTTAACAAGGTTATATAGGTTCACGCAATTGTCCACATCGCAGAGATCCAATTCAACCGGCACCACATGGATATGATACTTGGCTTTAAGGCCCGCAGCAGTTGCAGCCAGGCCTTCGCCTTTGAGCGAAACCATGATAAGGTTATAATTACGCCTGGCGAGGGCTTCAGCAAATGCGAAACCTATGCCCTGTCCTGAACCTGTAATGATCGCGTAATCTTTTCTGATCAGATCCTGTTTTCCCTTATCCATTCTACCGTTTGTTTTATGCCACTGTCGAGGGGTCTGATCTTGTAGCCGATCTCTCTTACTGCTTTACTGCTATCCAACTCCCAATGATAAATATATCGTTTTACCCAATCCGGCGTGATCATGGGTGGTG
>JANMHK010000040.1:0-1920 GCA_031375135.1 Sphingobacteriales bacterium
CAGATTTTACGAGAAAAGAGAAGGGCCTTTCGATGCTACGAGCCTTAAAAATGTGCATTAAGTTAAGTGAGAGCATAAAGAATAATTTAGATTTCTTATTACAGAGCTAAAGATACAGAAGTTTTACTACATAAATTAAAAGTATATAGTAAGAAATACAAACGCAGTAGTGAGTTTTATAAAATATTAGTAAACAAATTAAAAAAAGCAATATGAACGGCGCAGAAATTTTAGTCCCGATTTTAGTTCCACTGTCATTTTTCGCAATGGTCTTCGGGCTGGTTTATATTAAAAGCAGGGAAAACATGTCGATGATCGAGAAAGGCTTGAATCCAAAAGAATTTGCCAATCGGCCCGCTCCTTACCGCAACCTGAAGAACGGATTGTTACTTCTGGGTGCCGGTACCGGGCTCGCACTTGCCTACATCATCACTACATATGTACTGCATGACGATGAAAATCCAGCACTTTGGTTTGCACTCATCGGAATAGGGGGAGGTCTTGGACTTATCGCTTCTTACCGGATCGAGAAGAGGGAGCTGCTGGACAATCCCTCACGCGACTAAATCGACGATCCACTACGCGACTAAATCCACAATTCTGTACGCGCCTGAATCGACGATCCCCTACTACTAAAAAATTGAAGGAATCGAACAAGCTTGAAAAAATGTCCCGCATATCCGGGACATTTTTTTACATTTGCAACCCTGTTTAGCCCAGATGGCGGAATTGGTAGACGCGCTAGACTCAAAATCTGGTTATCGCAAGGTAGTGCAGGTTCGATTCCTGTTCTGGGCACAAAAGTTCTCCTTACGGAGAGCTTTTTTTTTGTGGTAACTTGTCGCATTAACATTCTCATTGTAAGCCATTAATTTTGAAAAAGCGGTATGAAACTAAAAGCAGTTTACCTGATTGTCGCCATTCTTTTCTCTCACTTCGCGATGTCACAGATTGAAGTAAGTAAAAACGGGAGGTACTTGCAAACTAAAGATGGCAAACCTTTTTTTTGGTGAGGGGATACTGATAGGGAAAGATTTCATCGGCTTACAAGAGATCAGGCAGAAATTGTTATTGATACAAGAAAATCCCAAGGTTTCAATGTGCTTCAATGCGTGGCCTTGGCAGAGTTCAACGGCATTCGTGAACCAAATCGTTATGGCGATTATCCATTAAATAATGAAGACCCTACTCAATTATTGATCACCCCGGGGAATAACCCTAATAATGCTTATGAATATGACTATTGGGATCATGTGGATTTTGTGATTACTAAGGCTGCTGAGAAAAATATATACATAGGATTATTACCAACGTGGGGAGATAAAGTCACTCCTAACTGGGGTGATGGTCCGGTAATATTTAACGAACAAAATGCCAGGCAGTACGGAGCTATCTTAGCCAAACGCTATGCAAATCATTGGAATGTGATATGGATACTGGGAGGAGATCGTCCTGCTGTGTATTCAAAACAGGGAAAAGATATTGACGATCGTCCAATATGGAGGGCAATGGCTGCAGGAATACAGGAAGTATCCGGTACAAATGCATTTATTACCTACCATCCATCAGGTGGTGAAACACGAACGAGTAGTTATATTCACGACGAAGTGTGGATGAATATGAATGCATTACAGTCGGGCCACGGTTCAAGGGAAAGTCAGCCATGGAAATGGATCACAGAAGATCTAGCTAAAGTTCCCCAAAAACCTATTATGGATATGGAACCTTGCTACGAAGATCATCCGGTAAATCCGTGGGACGGAAAATGGACAAGAAGACAAAGGGGATATTTTAATGCCTATGATGTTCGCGCAAGGATATATCGAGGCTTATTTGCTGGCAGTTGTGGTGTTACTTATGGCCATCACCAGGTATGGCAGTTTCTCGACACTTCGCGCTATGCTCCCATCTATAATGGGG
>JANMHK010000100.1:0-1528 GCA_031375135.1 Sphingobacteriales bacterium
CAACAAACGACCACACTTGGCTTTGCAAATGAAAACGCCAGAGGAAGTCTATCAAAAAAAATCCCGGCTACCTGAGGCACCCGGGATCATTTAAAAATCTGTCAACTTATTTCAGGACTATTCAAACTAATTATTTTGCTGGCGCTGGCGCCGGAGCCGCAGCAGGAGCAACTTTATCCAGTTCCACATTTACAGTAATAGCTACGTCCTTGCTAACTACAAGTCCGCCTGTTTCCGTAGCACGATCCCATTTCAGATTGTAATCGAAACGATTGATGGTAGTGGTTGCTTTGAAGCCTGCTTTCGCTCCACGTGAGGTAGTTAATACACCACCATGTGTCACCTGAAATACGACCGGCTTTGTAATATCACGAATGGTCAGATTACCTGCCATTTCATACTTATTATTGCCAAGAACTTTAACCGAAGTGCTGGTGAAAGTCATCTTAGGAAATTTCTCTGCATTAAAAAAGTCATCACTTTTCAAGTGACCATCCCTTCTTTCATTATCAGTATTCACAGAAGCAACGTCAATAGCAAAGTTTACTTTTGCATCAGAGAAATCGGCCTTTGTATGTTCAAGCGTACCATCAAATACTTTGAATGTGCCTTCTACTTCTGATACCACCATATGGGTAATACCAAATTTTACATTAGAGTGCGTTTTATCAACGGTCCATTTTGTTTGAGCTGAGGCTGATAATGCAGTCGTCATCATGATCGCCGCGAATGCGAGGGAGTAAATTCTTTTCATATTCTTGTTCTTAAAAAATTGATGTTTAAACACTAAATTATTTTCTTTTTGTCAAAAGTCCAAGTTAAAGTTCCCCGACTTCCTTTAACATAGATGCCATATCCCAGGTAAACCTTCACAAAAAGGCAAAAAAGGACAGATTCGGCTAAAAAAACAACTTGCATGGGGAAATTCTTTGCTGACTGCTAATTCCTGGCTTTTACCGTCTGACTCATTTTCAAACACCGAACTGGTTTATCTTTGGGGTATGCATAAGGACACGGAACAGGGGAAGCCCGAAAAGCTTGTTCTATCAGAACTCGCAGAAACACTGATCGGAAATGAGATCGTCAGGATGAATGGCGAGATCAAAGAAATGATGAGTAAGGGCGAACGCATTTTCAATTTTACGATTGGGGATTTCGATCCTTCCATATTCCCAATTCCTGTAGAACTTGAAGAGGAGATCATCTATTCTTACCGAAAGCATTTCACCAACTACCCGCTGGGCGAGGGTGATGCGGACCTGAGGAAGTCTGTGCTGGCATTCCTGCACGATCGGGAGAACCTCGATTATCAGCCTGACGAGATCCTCATTGCTGCAGGGGGAAGGCCCCTCATTTACACGCTGTTCCGTGCTATTGTTGACAAAGGAGACAAAGTGATCTATTCCGTTCCATCCTGGAACAACAATCATTACGTACACTTTACCGGTGGCGAACACTGCGTGATTGAAGCTACGGCAGAAACGAATTTCATGCCTACCGCGGAAATGTTAGCACCTCATTTACCTGG
>JANMHK010000176.1:0-10306 GCA_031375135.1 Sphingobacteriales bacterium
AAATGTTGTACCAGTCTATCATAGATGATGATGACCTGATGAAACAACTCGAAGAGATCATTCTTTTCGCCGTTGAAGAAATGAATGTCACCATCAGGAATGGTACCGAGATCTACGAATTTGTGGAGGGTAAGCTGAACATTTTCCCGGTAGGTCTCTTACCACTCGAAACCAATGAAGGGTATTTTTTCCTCTGCGATGGAAAACTCAGGAACACAAGGGTATATCAATACAGTCTGAGCATCTATGAAAAACACGATGAAAAATACCGGAGCATCAGAACGGAGTTCATCGCAGGCTGGGAAAGAAACTTTGTGAACACTTACGAAAACATAAAGTCAGAACTCATCAGGCACCGCTCCGATCTTCCTAATCCCGCTGTCTATGGGATCGAGACAGACCTGAGTTTCCCGGTTGAGGAAACTTTGCTGCCGATTGCAAAAAGGAGGCTGGTGAAATATCTTGCGACTGCTGCCTAGATGAAGATACTGACCTCAAAAATCCCGGTTCACGTTAAACTGCTCAAGCTCTTTTGCTACGGCACTTAAGAAAGTAGATCCAAGTGCTCCGTCGATCACCCGATGGTCGTACGACATGGAGAGGTACATCATGTGTCTGATCGCAATGCTATCACCTTGCTCTGTTTCGATGACCACGGGCCTTTTCTTGATCACCCCCGTAGCCAGTATGGCTACCTGTGGTTGATTAATGATGGGTGTTCCCATCAAGCTGCCAAAAGTTCCCACGTTGGTGATCGTGAACGTACCGCCCTGGGTTTCCTCAGGTTTCAGTTTATTGTTTCTTGCAGCGTTGGCAAGATTATTTACCTGCTTGGTGAGCCCAACCAAATTCAGCTGGTCTGCATGCCTGATCACAGGGACAATGAGGTTGCCGGACGGAAGGGCCGTTGCCATCCCAATATTGATGTCTTTCTTGATCACGATATTGTTGCCTTCAACACTTGAATTAAGCCAGGTGTATTTTTTCAGGCATTTTATCACTGCTTCAATAAACAGCGGCGTGAATGTGATCTTATCCCCTTCACGTTTTTCAAATTCATGCTTGATCTTTTCCCTCCAGATCACCATATTAGTGACGTCCGCCTCTACAAAACTGGTTACATGTGCACTGGTTGACTTACTGCGAACCATATGATCAGCGATCATGCGTCTCATTCTGTCCATCTCGATAATTTCCGCGTTACCGGAATAACTGATGGTAGATGCAGTATCCTGTGATTGCTGCCGCTGGGAGCTTTGAACAATAGCTTGGGCCGGCTCCTGTACTGCAGGTCCAGGTCTTTTTCCACTATGTTTTGCAGCTATATAGTCAAGGATATCTTTCTTGGTTACACGACCTTCGTTGCCTGTGCCCGGAATGGTCTCCAACTCATTCATGCTGATCCCTTCGCTTGCCGCAATGTTGAGGACCAATGGCGAGTAAAATCTTATGGCGGCCGTTGAGCGGGTTAAATTTATGGCCGTTGGCTGATATGGGACATCTTCTGACTCCAAGGCCTGCTCCTGACCTGCATCGGGATTTTCTGCCGGGCTGTATGTAGTTGTATTGGCGAGCGCTTGCGGGGCCGTATTCACTGCAGTTCCAACCGTCTCAATCCTTGCGATCACTGCCCCTACCGGCACAACATCATTTTCTGAAAAAAACACCTCAGCAATTGTACCCTCATAAATGGAGGGGACCTCTGTGTCAACTTTATCTGTAGCGATGTCTAGAACGGTTTCATCAAGTTTAACTTGATCTCCGGGTTTCTTATGCCATTTGAGGATCGTCGCTTCCATGATACTCTCGCCCATCTTTGGCATTACCAGGTCAACTAATGACATATGCAATCTGTTTATTTTCTAAAAAATCCTCGCTGCCCAGGACGGGCCAAAGGTAAAGAAATCGGGCTAACCCCCGCTTTCATTTAAAATGAATTTCCTCAACACATTAAGCCCGTGCGTTCCGGCTAGTTCTATGTTTCGCAGCCTGTCGAACCTGAAGTGAAAATGATGGGTCTCCGTTTTTTCCGCACAGCCAACGCCAACCCAAACAGTACCTACGGGCTTTTCCGGTGTACCGCCTTCGGGTCCCATGATCCCGGTTGTAACCAGCACGTAGTCGGTTTTCAGGAGTTTGAGGGTACCCTTCACCAATTGTGCCGCAGTTTCCTTGCTGACCGCTCCAAACGTTTCAATCAGTTTGGGATCCACATGCAGCACATCTTGTTTGACTTCATTGGCATAGCTAACCACTGATCCTTTAAAATAGGAACTGCTTCCGGGAACAGACGTGACCAGATGTGAAATATACCCTCCCGTGCAGCTTTCTGCAATCCCGAGTGTTTTATGATGCTGATTCAGCATACGCCCGATCACCTGTTGCATAGACAGATCCTCATCCACCACCATCACATCGGCTACCTTGCTTTTCAGCATATCAAATTCTGCTTCCAGTTCGGCCATTAGTTTTTCACTCCTGCCCCTGGCGGATAAGCGGAGTTTAACCATGCCATAATTGGGCAAGTAAGCTAATTTAATGTTGGAAGGAAGCTGGGCTTCAAAATCATTGATCCGCTCTGCAAGAAAAGATTCTCCTATGCCAGCAGTCAGCAGTGTGCGGTGGATGATCGGAGGCAACTGAAATCTGTCTTTTAGTCCGGGCAATACCGAATTCGCCATCATGCCTTTCATTTCATGGGGTACACCGGGCATGCTCACAAATATTTTACCTTCTTTTTCAAACCACATTCCTGGTGCAGTTCCGCGCTTATTCAGGATCACCTGGCAAACATCGGGCACTTCAGCCTGCTTGAGGTTTCTTTCCAGCATCGGCCGTTTGAGTATATTCTCAAAGATGTTCTTCACATTGGCAAGCGCATCTTCATTCACCACCATCCTGCCGCCAAAATACTGGCATAGCAGAGGTTTCGTGATATCATCTGCAGTTGGACCCAGCCCGCCAGTGATCAGAATAACGTGGCTTAACCGGATCTCTTCGTCCAGGGCTTTAATAATATCTTCCCATACATCACCAACAGCAACACGACGATGAACCCAGATACCGATTTTATTCAGCTCCTGCGCCATCCAGGCACTGTTCGTGTCGATCGTCTGACCGATCAGCAACTCATCACCAATAGTGATGATCGATGCAAAGACCTGTTGGTTACCCATAAGAAAAAAATTGAGCGTCTATTTGCCAAGTATTCCGTCGAGGCTGGCCTTCCCGGGCCCTAGTAAAATTATAGCAATATATCCAATAAGGTACTGCATCCCATGTTCTGCTTTGCCCATAAATATATCCAGATGATGCGCTTCAAAAACAACCACCCCCATCTCAAACAGCAGAATGCCGGCAACTACGCGTGTAAATAAACCCATGATCAGAAAAACAGAACAGAAGAATTCAGCAAATATCACAAGGGCAAGAGAAAGGGTAGGACCTATCCCTGCAAAATTCATGAATCCCGCCTTGTACTGAGAAAAATGCACCAGTTTATCGAACCCATAAGGGATCATAAGTACTCCTGAGCCAACCCTCAGAATGAACATGGCCAGGTTGAATGCAAAGGGGGAATAGTACGTGCTGATTAATTTTTTCATATTGGGCAAATTTAAGGTTTAACAAAAAATTAGTTGACAAAAGAGTGGATTCACGACTGTTTGGTGCAATTTTTTATCCACAAGAGTTTATAACCGGGTTGGCTCCAATATTTGTAACCCTAATTTTACGCATTTAGTTTTTTAATAACACCAGTTAGGTGACCTTTAACATTAATATGGTTGTAAGAATCTTTTCAATACTTCTCCTTTTGATCATCTCGGTTCAGTCGTATTCTCAACAAACGCGGATTTACACCGACCCGCTCGAAACTTACCATAAAGCAAAAGATTTATATCAGAAGGGGCAGTTCAACCTCGCATACCCGCTTTTCCAAGAGCTGCAGGCAAATAGAAATGAAGCAGATTATAGTAATTACAGAATAGCTTTCGAAGAGGTCGATTACTATGCCATCGTATGTGGACTGAAACAAAACGAACCTGCGGCTGCTGCCCAGGCGAAGTCTTTTGCGACCCTGCAAAATAACCAACCCCTGCAACAGAAAATGTCGTTCCAGCTGGGTGAGTACTACTTTAGAAAACAAGATTATCGAAATGCCATTCTGATGTACGAGCAGGCTACTGCAGAAAATTTGAGCGAGCGTGAATTAGCAGATATGAAGTTTCACCAGGGCTACGGATATTTCACCCTGCAACAGTTTGATAAGGCCAAGCCTTTATTGAATGCTATCAGGCTAATCCCGGATGATCCTAATTATAAGGACGCAAATTATTATTACGGCTTCCTCGCTTTTTCAGACCGTAACTATAACGAGGCTCTCGATGCCTTCAAGAAAGTTGAGGATCATCCTGAATACGGAAAGGTTGTGCCCTACTATATTGCAAATATCTACTACCAGCAGGGGAAGAAAGATGAGGCCCTTGCTTATGCAGAAAATGCCTTGAAGAAGTCTTCTTCTTCATTCTACGATGCAGGTTTGAGACGGATGATCGGGCAGGCGTATTTTGAGAAAAAACAATTTTCCAAAGCACTTCCATTTCTCCAGGCTTACGCAGCAAAAACAGAAAAACTTTCAAGAGAAGATATATACCAGCTCAGCTACAGTTATTATGATGCGAGGCAATACGATAAAGCGATCGACGGCTTTAAGCAGTTGACCGAGGGCCGCGATTCGCTTAGCCAGAGCGCTATGTACCTGCTCGGTGACGCATACCTGAAAACTGGCCAAAAGGCGAACGCAAGAAATGCGTTTTCTTTTTCTTCACGCAATAGCAGCAATACCCAGCAACGCGAAGTGTCGCAGTTCAATTACGGCAAACTTTCGTACGAATTGGGATACCAGGACGTTGCTATTACGGAGCTTCGGAATTTCATGGAAGATTTTCCTTCCTCCCAATATAGCAATGAGGCTCGGGAACTGATGGTAGGGTTGATGACAGGTTCTAATAATTTCCGCGAAGCATTGGTTTTATTGGAATCGCTTAAAAATCCATCTCCGGCAGTAAAGCTGTTATATCCGAAGGTGCTGTATGGACGAGCCATGGAGTTGATTGCCGATGGTGACCTGAACGGTGCAAATATCTTACTGGATAAGGCATTGAAAGAACCAAACAACCAGAATGTAATTGGACCCGTAAATTTCTGGAAAGGCGAGATCGCATTTCGGCAAAATAGACTCGATGACGCCATTAAATTTTTCAATAACTATTTGTCGGGCCCCAGCTACCAATCCGGAGAAGTAACGCAGGACAATGCAAAATATAGCCTTGGGTATTCCTATCTGCGCAAAGAGAACTATAAGGTGGCGCAGAGCTTTTTTGACCAGGTGGCAAGGAACATAGGCCTTAACACGCCTGAGCTGGCTCGTGACGCATATATGAGGAGTGCCGACTGCTCGTTCATGAACCGGGAGTTCTCAAAAGCCAGGACCATGTACGTTACCGCGGCCAATTATTCCTGGCCATCTGCGGACTACGCTACTTATCAATTGGCATTGATCGAAGGGGTTACCAGTTCGACCGACAAGATCAAATTACTGCAGTCTTTTGAAAGAAAATTTCCTTCATCTGAGTTAGTGGGTACAGTAAATATGGAAATAGCGAATTCATTTCTGGCAGATGAAAAATTTAAAGAGGCCATTCCCTACCTGAATAATGTGATCAAAAGCAGTGGCGAAGGAAATTCCCTTAAACCCCGCGCATACCTGAGGTTGGGCATTGCTCATTACAACCTTGACAATAATAAGGAGGCACTGAATAACTATAAGAAACTGATCGCAGAATATCCAAACTCGCCAGAAGTTGATGAAGCGTTGGAAAGTGCCCGTGCCATTTTTGTTGAAGAAGGCCGTACCAATGAATACGTAGATTTTGCAAGGGCATCGGGAAGAACAGTCAGCGCCAGCCAGCAGGATTCATTAGCCTACACTGCTGCAGAGAGTCGTTATGCCAACGGAGATCAGAATGGCGCCATTACAGCTTTTTCAAACTACCTGCAACAATTTCCACAAGGCGCTTTTTCGATAGACGCACTTTATTTGAGAAGTGATCTTTACAACAAACGCAAGGATGTAAAGAATGCTTTGGCAGGGTTTGAACAGGTTGCTGACAGGGCGCCGAATAAATATGCAGCACAGGCAACAGCACAGGCTGCCCGGATCAATTATTTTGAACTGAAGGATTATGTCAAATCAGAGAAATATTTTGGTCTGCAGAAGTCTACTGCCAGTGATCGCGAATCCAGGTTGGATGCCATGCGTGGCTTGCTGAGAAGCCAATACCAATTGAAGAAATGGGAAGAGGGAGCTGGCAATGCCAATGACTTGTTGGCAGAACGTTCCATTAGCACAGACGATAAAGTACTTGCAGCCATGATGCTCGGAAAGTTCAACCAGAGTAAAGCAGAATTTACTCCGGCTATTCAGCAGTTCAGGAGTGTGGTATCGATGAGCAAGGCCGCGTATGCAGCTGAAGCAAGGTATGAGATTGCGTCAAGTTACATGATGCTGGATGACCTCAAAAATGCGGAAAAAGCAGCTTTCGAAACCATCAACAAATCGGGCTCCTACGATTACTGGATCACCAAGGCCTATATCCTGCTCGGGGATGTGTTCTTCCGGCAGAAAGATTATTTCAACGCGAAAGCCACCCTGCAAAGCATAGTGGATAACAGTAAGATCACCGAGCTGAAGAATGAAGCGGAAATAAAACTGGCCAAAGTGATCGCTGAAGAAAAAAACAAATAATGGTATTAAAACTGAATATGAACGGAACGAAAAAACTATTTGTGTTACTGCTATTGTTGATGACTCAACAGGCATGGGCTCAGGATACCAGTAAAAAAACAATTGAGATCACATCTTCATTTAAACCTGTGCTCCGAAATGCGGCTAAGATCAATTTTAATGCAACCCCTCCCGCAGCAGATACCAATCGCCCCCGTTTACAATACAGCATTCCTTCCCAAAACGTATTTCCCAAACTATCTCCCGTTGCCTTGAGTCCCCTTGCACTGAGTGCAGATTCATCCGCAGGCTGGGCAAACAGTAATTATATAAAAGCCGGTTACGGTAATCTTCAAACCCCTTATGTTGAAGCGGGTATCAGTATACCTGCCGGGGTGAGCCGTGTTAACCTGCTCGCTAACCACATTTCTTCCAATGGTAAAATAGAGCATCAGAATTATTCCGAGACCGATGTGAAGGCTTACCTGTTTGCGCCCATTAATGAAGAGGTGGAATTTCATGCAAACCTGGGTTTTTCGCAGGATAAATATTACCAGTACGGATATAACCAGAGCAAGTATAATTTTAAGAAGGAAGATCTTCTGCAAAGGTTCTCTGCCATTGGCGGTGAAGTGGGCGTGAGAAATCCCGTTCCCTCAGAATTCGGACTGACTTATCATCCAAGGTTGAACGTGTCGGTGTTCTCAGATAATAAAAAGAATAGTGAGAGCAATGCCAAACTGGATCTGCCCATTGAAAAATTCATAGGCAATTCTTTCGGTATCAAGCTGGCGTTGGTAGGTGATATGACCCGTTATTCCCCGTCTGGAAAAGATGCCATTTCAAACAATCTGTTCACCATACCAGTTGCATTAACCTTCAGGACACCGAACCTTCGTGTGAATGCCGGTATGACGCCGTCATGGGACAATGGTGTGTTCAAGCTGCTTCCTAATATCCTCGTTGATCTGCCGGTTGCTGGCGAGAAATGGATCATTCAGGGTGGTTGGATCAGCTATTTCAATAAAGGGACTTATCAACGACTGGCCTCTATAAACCCTTATCTGGCGCCACCTACAGACCTTCGGAACAATCGCATGGTCGAAAGATATGTTGGATTTAAAGGCACCATATTGGATCATTTCTCTTATAACGCCAAGGTGGGGTATGCCGAATTGAGGAATGTGCCGCTTTTTGTCAACGATACCGCCAGTGGTAGATCCTTTAATGTGATCTTCGAAGAATCGCTGAAAGCCATCCAATTACAGGGTGAATTTGGCATCGTAGAAGCAGAACGTTTTTCCTTGTCGGCCCGCTTCAACTGGTATAAATTCAATAGCCAGAGAACAGAAGAACGTCCGTGGGGACTGGTTCCGCTCGAATTTTCAACCAATCTTCGTTGGAATGTCCTGAAAGACCTTTGGGTAACCAGTGATTTCTTCCTCTGGGATGGCCCGGTGTATACCAATAAGAAAGGTTCAGAAGGAAGGTCACCTGGTGCAATAGATCTCAATGCGGGTCTGGAATTCAAGGTTACCAAGAACATTTTCCTCTGGTCTCAATTCAACAACGTATTCAATTCGTCTTACCAACGCTGGAACCAGTTTGATAACTACGGCTTCAATATGCTGATCGGTGGAATTTACAGGTTCAATCAATAGTGTTCGATTCTTTATATTTGTGGCATGACTACAACAGCTGACACAGCTGAGCTCCTCAGGCAATATTTCATACAGCAACAATCTGTGAACCTTCCGGGCATTGGTGGGTTTGAAATGAACAGGGTACCTGCCCATGTCGACCATCATTCCGGAACGATACATGCTCCATCATACACCATCAGGTACGATTCGCTGAACGATATTCCTTCTAAGGAGATGTTTGCGCATATCGCCCGAAAAAAAGACATTACAGAATGGGAAGCCATCGGTGTCGTTAACCATTTTTCTATGGAGCTGAAAGACCAGCTCAAGAAAGGCCATCGGTTTGATTGGGCAGGCATGGGTAGTTTGGAGAATAACGATGCTGGTCAACTCATTTTTGAGCCTTACAGTATACGTTATCCTTTCCATGCAGATATTTATGTAGCCACCAAATGGCAGAAATACGATGATCCTGAAAGTTCCGGGCAGCACTATGTTGTGCCGGATGCTGATGCTTCTGATGAAGTGGTGATTGAAGCCCGCGCCAGCTGGTGGATCTCTGCAGCAGTGGTGGCCGCTGCCGCTCTATTGCTGATTTTTTTTAGCCTTATCCGGAGTGAATATAAATTGAGTTCAGCCCGGGAAACAAAGCTTACCCCTTCTGTACCCCCATCACAGTTCGAATTCAAACCTGCAGAGTAAATGATCCATCATCATCGGTGTCCGCTTTGCAGCAGCAGTACGATCAAACCCGTTTTGTCGGCCCGGGACCATACCGTCAGCAAGGAGACATTTTCCATATGGGAATGCGAAACCTGCACTGCAAGATTCACCCAGGATGTCCCGGATCAAAACGAGATCGGGCATTATTATATTTCGGAAGATTACATTTCTCATACGGAAACAAAACAGGGCTTTATCAACCGGGCCTATCATGCAGTCCGGGAATTCACCCTGCAGCAAAAAAAGAAATTAGTGAGTAGATATGCCGGCGTGTCTAAAGGAGATATCCTTGATATTGGTTGCGGTACCGGTGCATTTTTGAAAGTCATGCAGGACGCTGGATGGACCGTTCAGGGACTGGAGCCTGACCAGGGTGCGCGCGAACTCGCTGCGAGCCGCGGTGTTTCTGTTCTTCCGGCTGAAGCACTCCAGGGACTGACCAGCACTCATAACGCCATCAGCATGTGGCATGTGTTGGAACACGTGCATGATCTGCATGGATACCTCGAGAAGATCAATCTTTTATTAAAGCCCGGAGGCAGGCTTTTTATCGCGGTTCCGAATTTTACGTCGGCCGATGCAGTAGCATATGGAGAGAGCTGGGCCGCTTACGATGTACCTCGGCATTTATATCATTTTTCTCCAGCCTCTATGAAGCCATTAATGGCGCTGCATGGTATGGCCATTGAATCAATGGAACCGATGTGGTTTGACAGTTTCTATGTGAGCATGCTGAGTGAAAAGTATAAGAAAGGAGCAGGGAGCCTGATCTCTGCCTGCTGGCAAGGAATAAGCTCAAATGCTGCTGCATTAGGCCATTCTGATCAATGCAGTTCAGTGATCTATGTGATCCGCAAAATTATTTAACCACCTCAAGGGCTTTTTTGATCACCGGATCTTCTGCATTAGCCACTTCGTAAAAACCTTCGTTTCTCCAGATCTGTCGCGCAAAAAGCGATTTTAATCTTCTTTCTACCAATACCCGGTCTTTCTCAGAAAGCGATTTTATGTCAATCGAATCCACTGCAGCAAAATTTACAAACTGTTGGCGAAGATCATTGGTTACCATATAGCCTTTTTCAAAATCATCGGGCGACTTAAACTGCTGGAAAACATCTTTGTTCCTGACATAAAAGCGATAAACAAATCTTCC
>JANMHK010000227.1:0-7945 GCA_031375135.1 Sphingobacteriales bacterium
GAATGCCCAGCCAGACATTGTATAGCTGAACTTCCAGATGATGTGTTATAAAACTCAACCCTTGTTATGTCTCTTCCATCAGAAGGATAAGACCCACCGGAATAAAATATGCTACTACCTAAAGCAACAGATTCAACCGGATACCTTGGTATTGCCATTGCAGATGTTGACCACTGCCCGGTCGGCAAATCATAGATATCTATCACGTTACTCAGTGTAAAGCCTCTGCCCTCTCCACCTGAAAAATACACTTTACTACCTACAACCAGGGCCGACATACCCTTCCGTGCATCAGACAAATAGCTAAGCGACCAGGCCTTGGTATTCATATCGTAGATCTCTACAACATTCGAATACTTTCCGCCGACCTCCAAACCTCCCGCAAAAAAGAATTTGTTTCCGGCAGCTACGCCAGTCATTTCGCTCCGCGCAATCTTGAGCTTTGACTGGTTGAATTTTTCGGTTTCCTGGTCGAAAATTTCCACAAGATCAGTAGGTACGCCATTCCTTAATCCACCAGCAAATAACACTTGGAAATCGTTTGCCGCTATAGCGAGATTCGCTCTCTCCACGGACATGGGATATTCCTTGATCGTCTTTGATTCCATTTCGTACAGGATCATCACCTTGGCATACCACAACGTTCCCATGTTAATCGGGTTATCAATCCCACCCGCAAAAAACAGTTTACTGGATGACCTTGCTGCCGATAAATAAAATCCGTTGTTATAAAAATCAGCAATGAAAGCAGAACTACTGCGGGCGACTTCCACGTAATCTGCAGTAACCATTTGCCGATTGACTCTGCAATCCGAAGCCAACACTGCGGTTATTCTGACCGTGTCTTTCTTGACAGATCCCAGCCGATCCGTTACTGACAATTCAAACTGATAAACACCAGGAAAACTGATCAAGGCTTCCCCAGTAAAGCCATTACTACCCCCAATGATCACCGTATCTCCCGCCACTTTTCTCCAGACGGCATTCAATCCGTTCATAGTTCCAGATACTACAGAACCGAATAAACCCACTCGCCATTCGTCGGGTAAAATGACCTGTCGATCCGGACCTGCATATATCTCACTCATATATACAGCATTCGACGTTGGATCTATCTCAGTTTTCTTACAGGAAAACATAAGAAAGGTTATAAAGAAAACTACCCAAACAATCCTGGTAAATATGCTTCTCATTGGCGTCCAATTGAATCTAAAAATACATTTAATCACATCTTACTCAAATACTTCTACCCCTTTGTAGACGAACTGCACCAATACGGCGACATACAACACCAAGTCCGAGCAAATGTCGGCTGCCATGCTAAAAAAAAGGCCCACAAAGGGCCTGTTTAATTGATCTGGTCTATCTGCATTCAGAGGATGGATCCTGAAAACACTTTCATGACGCAAAGATAACAAGTGGCAGACAACCCTGCATCCTTAAGCGTTTTGCCCGATGTGATCCAAATGAGTTTATTTTGCAGGAAGGAACTACTCTATGCCCGAACTCCGCTTGATACAGGTTATGCGCTATATCACCCCTTTAAGGGAAGGTGGCTCTTTACCAGCTATCGTAGAAGGCGATGACGGATTTCATTATGTGCTCAAATTCCGGGGAGCCGGACAGGGCACTAAAGCACTTAACGCAGAAATCATTGGCGGTGAACTGGCACGGGCGGCAGGATTTAAAATACCTGAGATCGTGTTTGCAGAACTGGATCCGCAGTACGGAAAATCAGAACCGGACGAAGAGATCCAGGATTTGCTAAAGGCCAGCGAAGGTTTGAACCTGGGGCTGCATTATCTTTCTGGATCTATCACTTACGATCCGGTTGTATTCCGCATTGATCCCCTAATGGCTTCAAAAATCGTGTGGTTGGATGCTTTTATCATGAACGTTGATCGCACGCCACGGAACACCAACATGCTGGTATGGCATAACGAACTCTGGTTGATCGATCACGGCGCAGCACTTTATTTTCACCATACCTGGGACAATTGGGAAGAACAGTCGGTCAAACCCTTTACACAGATCAAGGATCACGTGTTGATGCCATTTGCGTCAAAAATGGAAGAGGCAGATATTTTCATGCGAAGCCGGATCAACCTAACCCTGATCAACGACACGATTTCCCTGATCCCCGCTGGCTGGCTGAAGGAAAATGAAGAATCAAATATTTATTCCAAATTCTTATTGAACAGATTGCACCATGCGGATAACTTTGTAACGGAGATCAACCATGCCAGACAATCACATCTTTGAATATGCAACCATCAGGGTAGTGCCTCGTGTGGAACGGGGTGAATTCCTGAATGTAGGGGTGATCGTTTTCTGCAAAAGACTTTCTTATTTGGGGATCACGTATGCGCTGAATGAAGATCGACTCAGGGCACTTTATCAGGAGATCGATATTGCCGATATTAAATGCCATATGGAATCGTTTGAAAAGATCTGCAATGGAGATGCCTCAGGTGGCCCAATTGCATTACTTGACCTACCCTCGCGTTTCCGTTGGCTCACCGCTCGACGCAGTACGATTATCCAATCTTCCGAAGTTCATCCCGGCCTCAGCGCAGATCCAGAACGAACACTGGAGAAACTTTTTCGCGAACTGGTCACCGGCTGATCGGCTGTACTTCCGCGATTCGAGTTTCTCGTTCTAATGCAGATAACTACTCACCAAACGATTCAGTTTCTGATCTTACATGATCACGCTAAATATGTACATTTTACTATCCTTGTAACCGGTAGCATAGAGCACGTTTTTAAAAACAAACAAACCGGTTAAATTATAAGTTGAGGGGATTATTGCCTTACTCCAGGAATTTTTGCCTGCATCGTACCTACTGATTAAGTAATCGCTTAGATAGTAAAAGGAGTCTCCCAATGTTACAACTGCCTGATAAGTTTTATTATACGCAAGAGGGTATCTATTGGAATTCGCCGATGCACATTGTAAAGTGGAAGACAACGTTGAAATATCAAAAAACTCTGCTTTATTTACTTTGCTCCGATCGTACCCCCGATTATCATTAAACCCTCCCATATAAACAATTTTATTGCCAAATATAGTTGACTGCACGTCCATGCGCGGTAAGGCCATGGTTGCAATGGACCACTGACCATTCGCCTGGTCATAAATATCCACCCGATTACTTGGAGTATTGCTTGCGTTCTCCCCTCCTGAAAAATATACTTTGCTTCCAGAAACCAGGGCAGAAATTTTACTGCGAGACTCCGATAATTTTGCCACTGACCAGCTACTGGTATTTATATCATAGATGTCCACTACGTCGGAATACTTTGTAGAAGACTCCATACCGCCAGCGAAAATAAATGTTGAACCAACTGCCGCTGCCGCCATTCCTGTGCGTGCAACACTGACCTTTGATATCGAAAATTTTTCGGTCGACTGATCAAAAATATCCACACGGTCCGTAGGCACACTATATGCATCGCCGCCTGCAAATAGAACTAGCTTATCATTGGCTGCCACGGCCAATGATGCCCTTGCCGCGGACAGATTAAACTCCTTCCAAACTTTTGCAACTATGTCATACATTAACACTCCGGCCGAAGGAGGGTTGTCTACATCATAAAAATGTTCTGTCATTCCTCCACCGAAAAAAAGTTTTGTACTTCCCATCGCTGCACTTGCAGCATGTGTTGTAGATAAAAGATTGGAAGCAAATTGGTCGACAGAACGAAATTCTGCACTAACAAACCGCTGGTTTAAATCACAGCCGGACAAGACAGACGCCTCAACATCAACGGTATCTTTTGCCATTGCTCCTTTCGCATCTGAGATCGACAACTCGAATAGATATTTGCCAGGAAAAAGAAAAACCACTTCCTTTTTGAACCCCTGTTCTAATCCCATAATTACAGAATCTCCTGACAGTTTCCTCCACGAACCGGTTAATCCCTGCCCGGCTCCATCAGGATCATACGAATCGCTGCCGTCTAATATAAGTCTTTCTTGATCTGGCAGAAAAATCCTCAGATCTCCAACTGCCTTCGCGATTGGCGTTTGATTAATGTCCAGTAAGCTTTTAGGCGTCTCTGTTTTGGTGCACGACAGGGAGAACATGTACAGGAGTGTTATACTCCACTTCGATATGAAATGGACGCATTTCATAAAAACAGTTTGGGAACAAGGTATGTTTTTCAAAAATGTCACGGAAATATAATCGACCAACTACTTCTTTTTATGCCGGAAACAACAGCTCCAGCCAGCAGATGAGCAGCAATTTCTACAGTGTCACCTTATGGATTTTGAATTCCGGATTTCGATAGCCCAGCATATACAGTTCGTTTTTATAAGTGAACATAGCGTCAATAGGGTGAGGAAGAAAGGCCCTGCTAAAGCTATTATTGGCCACGTCATACCTTGTCAGCAGAAAATCGCTGGCATAATAGCACTTACTATTGCCAACCGTTGCTATCCTTTCGTTTCCGGCAAAATAAGAATAAATCCAACTCGCAGCCGCCGTACACTGCACTGAAGATGATTGGCTGCGGGTGTTGAACAGTTCTGCTTTGTTCACTTTATAAAGATCCACATTCGCATCAAAATAATACCCTCCCCAGAAAACTATCAAATCTCCCACTACTGCCGCCTGAACACCGAACCTGGGTATATTCATCTTAGACACTGACCACTGTCCTGTGCTTTGATCATAGATGTCAATACGGCTACTTGGCCTTCCATTTATACCTTCGCCCCCCGAAAAATAAACCCGGGTTCCGGAAACAACGGCAGAAATTCCTCTGCGTGGTTCTGATAACTTCGTGACGGACCAAGACTTTGTGAGCGTATCGTAGATATCTACCACGTCTGAATACTTATCATTGATTTCCATACCACCTGCGAAAATGAATGTGGACCCAATGGAGGCGGCGCTTATGTCAGTTCGGGCAACACTTAATCTGGCAACAGCTAACTTCTCTGTTAAGGGATCGAAAATATCTACCTGGCTAGTAACCCCTCCCTCGCCCATACCTCCTGCAAATAGAACAAGTCTACCATTAGCGGCGGCTGTTGACATTCCCCTTTTCAATGACATATTAAAGTTCTTCCAGACCTTAGTATCGAGATCAAACATCCATATCGATCCTGAAAACAACGCAATATCATTATCGTCCCAGCCCATCCCGCCGCCCAAAAAAACTTTTCCGTTGCTCGATATAAATGTTCTGTTATAAATGTAGGGATAGATATTACTATTATCGGTGTGCGAGGTCACTTCAATAAAACTTGCTTCCATAATTGGCTGGTTAAATACACAACCGGATGTCACAGCTACTGTAACATTCATCGTATCCCTGGCCATTGCTCCCGCTACATCTGTAACTGTTAATTCAAAGGCATATTTACCGGGATAAATAAATATGATTTCTTGATAGACTTGATATTTATAACCCGATAGCACCGTATCTCCGGCCAATTTCCGCCAGGAGCCCGTAAGCTTTGTTCCTACAGCTTCAGATTTTGACCCATCTAGAACTACAGATTCTTCATCCGGCAGATAGGTGATGATATCAGGCCCTGCATTAGCCACCGGCGGTCTATTAGTTGTGGAAGGTGGTGAAGGTGGTGGAAGGTCTGGTTTCTTGCAGGAAAAAAGAAACAGCAAAATAACGATCACCCTTATGTTGAATATGCTTTTCATGGTCTCGCATTTGAAGACCAAAATAAAAAGTAAAAATATCTTTTGTTGACCTGATCGACGAACTACATCTCCATTCGGCAGACAACAGCTCCCTGCTTCGCAACCCGGAGGAATTTACTTGAATGGGATGTGATACTGAAGGACAAGCCCTCCATGTTTGCGCGTACTCTTTATGTTGCGGGAAAATAAATATCAAATGTAGTGCCTTTATTCAATATGCTGTTGGCAGTAATAAATCCACCATGGTTCTCTACAATCTTCTTTACGATAGCCAGCCCAATGCCTGTTCCCTTGTATTCTGAATGGGAATGAAGTCTGTGGAATACTTCAAATATTTTTTCATTATACTCCTGTTCAAAGCCAATGCCGTTATCAGAAACGGAAAGATGACAATAACTTTTTTGAGGGGAGAGTTTAGCGTTGTCAAATACTATGCCGTTACCTATTTCACTTCTGATTATGATGTGTGGCGGTTGTGCAGGATTAAAAAACTTTAATGCATTCCCTATCAGATTGTGCATGATCTGACGGAATTGAAAAGGGATAATGTTGACCTTATCTAGTGCTATCGTTTCAATGATGGCGCGTTTATCGCTTAGCTCTTCTTTCAAATCATTCTTCACTTCTGCAATAATTTGATTGAGGTCAGTGCTTTCAAATTCTCCTGTATTGGTGTTTGAGTAGGTAAGTAAATCCTGAATGAGTAACTGCATACGCATGGCCGAATCCTGCACCCTATTCAAATATTCTCTAGCGTTTTCGGACAAATTATCTCCTTCATTTTCTATGAGGCGTGATATAAATATTTGAGTTTTACGAAGCGGTTCCTGTAAATCGTGGCTGGCAATGTAAGCGAATGCTTGAAGTTCACTATTCCTTGTTTCCAATTCAGCGTTCTTCATTTGCAGCAATTCTTCCTGTTTCTTTTTTTCAGTTAGGTCGGTTATTATCACCCCAACCGTTGATATTTCAGGAAATAAAGGCGTCAGTGAAATATAAACAGGAATAACTTTTTCAGCGATCAATAATCTTATTTCACCTTTTGTGTTTGCCGTCAATCCATTTTTAAAAAGCTCATGGAATGCTTCTTTTGATTCGGGATGTACAAATCGAAGAAAGGAACTTCCGACTACGCTTTCATAAGGAAGGTTCAAAAGCTCGGGAAAATGATTGTTGGTGTAAAGAATGAGCGCTTCTTCAGATAAGTTAAGTGCGCCTTCACCAAAATTCTCCACCAAAATCCTATAGGCATAATCGACGGTTTGAATAGAAAAAATGGCGGATTGGTTATTTGTCTTTAATGCAAAGGCATCGACTTCACCCCCTTTAATAGCTTCAATTAGCTCCTCGTACTCATCCAGGCGACTTTGCAACTCTATGATCTTTAATGCGGATACCTCGGCAGTGGACTTGTTCTTCATGCCGTTTCGAATGTTATACCTAATGCCCTCAATACTTTTTGGGTATCGGATAATGTTCCTACCAAAGTTTTTTGGGGCAAGGGTAATTTTTTCAGCAGTGAAGGACTAAAAACAATATGTTGTTCTGAAGCAAGCTTGGGGTTTTTATAAATATCTATTATCTCCAATTCAAATAAACCTTTCAAATGTTCGTCACACAGCAACTTTATATTTTCAATTGCTCTCATTGATTTTGATGACATGCCTGAAACATATAGTTTCAAAATCATTTTGCCTTCGATTGCCTCATTGCCCATTGCTTTCTGTTTCATGTTGCTGCAATTATTGGGCTACCGGGCGGATATTTAAACCAACTAACACTTTCTCTTCATTTGACAGGTCTCCGATTATTTTTCGTAATGGTTCAGGAACTTTTCTCACCAGGGTGGGTATAGCAAATATCTGGTCTCCTTCAGCTAACTGCGGATTTTTCAAAAGATCAATCACTTCAATAACATAGCTGCCTTCTAAATGTTGCTTGCAATACTTGGTAATATTCTTTAACGCAAGTATTGAATTGACCGTTTGTCCGGCTACGTATAAACGTAATTCCCATTTTTCTTGTTTTGCCATTTGCTCTTTATTTTTTGTTGGGGATGGTTAAACGAATTCCTTTCTCTGTGATAGTAAAATCCTGTTGGTTGTTGGAGTGACCCATGCCCCGCGATTTTACTATGAGCAAATTGCGTACCCTTTCATTGTTACGCTCTTCGTTCGTTAATTTTATCCAGGTGTCTGCAAGTGACGAAACCAAATCCAGGGTGGAATTGTCGTTTGCCGTATAGCCATCATGCGTAAGCGATGTGAACATTG
>JANMHK010000254.1:0-2962 GCA_031375135.1 Sphingobacteriales bacterium
AAGAGCGAGGTGGGACGATTATATGCATGCCTACGAAGAAATGCTCACCCATTGTTCCCATGTTAATGCACCCTGGTTTGTAATACCTGCGGATGATAAATGGTTTGCGCGTTTAGCCATTGCCGGTATTATTTACCGGCAATTTGAAAAGCTTCAGTTCAGCTACCCCGAAGTGGGTGCAAGTGCCAAACTTGATTTGGAGAAAGCGCGGCAGATGCTGATGAACGAGGACGATGTAAAAAAAGGTCAAAAAAAAACTAAGACCGCTATAAAGCGATCTTAGTTTATCATTTAGAAGAAGTGAAATCAATCCTGCTTTACCTGGATCTTGATCTTATCACCCTTCAATAATTCCTTGTATTTAGCGGCGTCAACCTGTTTGCCATTGACGGTTAGAATGCCATTATCCAGCTCTATCGTGTAAGAACTGTCTGTAATGGTACCGTCTTTTTTCAAGGCATCGATCAGCGGCTGGTCAGGAACTCCTGATGAAGACACTGTTGTGCTGTCTGACTTCAGAACGGTCACTTCAATTTGTTTTTTCATTCCATGTCCGCCATGCGCGCCACCTGTGCCGTGAACCTGCGCCAGGGTTGGGGCGATTACCAATGACACAATGGACATCAGTTTGATCAGGATATTCATCGAAGGACCAGAAGTATCTTTGAATGGATCACCTACGGTATCACCAGTTACAGAAGCCTTGTGCGGTTCTGATTTCTTATAGTATACTTCACCGTTGATCTCAACGCCTTTCTCAAAAGATTTTTTTGCATTATCCCAAGCACCACCCGCATTATTCTGGAACATACCCATTAGCACACCACTAACCGTGGCACCTGCTAAAAATCCACCCAGAGCTTCAGGACCCAGCAAGAATCCAATGATCAGCGGAGATGTGATGGTGATGGCACCTGGTAACATCATCTTCTTGATAGAAGCTTCAGTAGAAATAGCTACGCATTTATCATACTCAGGTTTTCCGGTGCCTTCCATGATGCCGGGAATGGTGCGGAACTGCCTGCGCACTTCTTCAACCATGGCCATGGCAGCTTCACCTACTGCACGGATCGCTAGCGAGGAGAAGATAAAAGGAATCATTCCACCCACAAAAAGTGAAGCAAGTACATCTGCTTTATAGATATCGATTCCGTCGATTCCGGCAACACCTACGAAAGCGGCAAACAGCGCCAGGGCAGTAAGTGCCGCAGATGCGATGGCAAATCCTTTTCCTGTTGCTGCAGTGGTATTACCAACTGCATCAAGAACGTCGGTTTTTTCACGAACTTCTTTCGGAAGCTCACTCATTTCAGCGATACCGCCGGCATTGTCCGCAATAGGTCCGAATGCATCAATAGCCAGTTGCATAGCCGTAGTAGCCATCATGCCCGCAGCTGCGATGGCAACGCCATACAGACCCGCGCATTGGAATGAACCATAGATACCACCAGCCAGAACGAGGATCGGAAGGAAGGTTGATTCCATGCCTACTGCAAGTCCTCCAATAACATTGGTAGCATGACCTGTAGACGACTGGCGTATGATCGACAGCACGGGGCGTTTGCCCATGGCCGTATAATATTCAGTAATGATGCTCATTAATGTTCCTACTAAAAGGCCAACACCAATAGCACCCAGCACACCCCATTTGGTGAATTCATGATTACGGAGTATCATGGTTTCGGGCAACAAATAAGCAACTAAACCAACAGATGCTACTGCAGTCAGGGCAATGGAGCCCCAGTTTCCCATATTCAGGGCTCGTTGCACCGTATCCGTACTGATGCCAGCTGATTCGTTGATTTTTACAAAGAATGTTCCAATGATCGAGAAAAGGATACCAACACCTGCGATCAGCATCGGTAAAAGTATAGGGGACATGCCGCCGAAGTTATCAACAGCGATGGTTTCCTGTCCGAGTACCATAGTGGCAAGTACGGTGGCCACATAAGATCCGAACAAGTCGGCGCCCATACCGGCTACGTCACCCACGTTATCACCTACGTTATCTGCAATGGTTGCAGGGTTGCGGGGATCATCTTCAGGAATACCTGCTTCTACTTTACCAACCAGATCCGCGCCCACATCCGCAGCTTTTGTATAGATACCGCCACCTACACGGGCGAAAAGAGCGATCGATTCAGCACCCAGGGAGAAACCTGTCAATACTTCAATGGTGCGTAGCATCTCTACGCCATTCACACTGGCACCCTCCGGAACAAAGATCATTTTCAGGATGATGAACAGCGAACCGAGGCCAAGTACGGCCAATCCGGCAACACCCAGTCCCATAACAGCACCGCCTGTAAATGATACCGAAAGTGCTTTACTAAGGCTGGTACGGGCTGCCTGGGCAGTCCTGACGTTAGCTTTGGTAGCGATGCGCATACCGATATAGCCCGCAGTGGCACTGGCAACCGCGCCAAAAATAAAAGCAATGGCGATTGACCAGTGGGAGGTTGGACTAGCTCCCGCCATCACAGCGAGGAGGATGGAGACGATCACCACGAAATAGCCGAGGATCCTCCATTCGGCTTTCAGGAAAGCCATGGCTCCTTCAGCGATATAGGTGCTGATTTCTTTCATTCTTTCGTTGCCTGCGTCCTGGCTGGCAACCCACTTGAATTTTACAAACGTGTAGAGGAGGCCTATAAGCCCCATCAAGGGCACGAGATAAATCAAATTATTCATAAGCGAATGATGGATGATGATTTTTTTTGGTTCCCTACAGGTGGTTAAAAACCTGCATATCGGGGCGGCAAAATTAGGGGTTTACGCTCAATATCGGTGGGGAAACGACTATAATTTACTCGTTGAAACAAAAAGAGGCTGTCTCATTAATTGGAGACGGCCTCTTTTCATTTTGGCCAAAGAAGACTTAGTTTTTTATTGTTGATTTTGGAAAACGAAAAAAACAGCCTTGAGTCAGGCTGCTTTCTTTCTAAGATTGTGTGCCAGGGCA
>JANMHK010000261.1:0-4254 GCA_031375135.1 Sphingobacteriales bacterium
GTAGTTTAATATGCTTCAGCATGATACGGTCCATGGCTGAATGGATGCTACGATCAACGATATCCTGTAGGATATGATCCTGCATCTCCGTTTGCGCCGGTTTTGAGGACGCGAGTAACTCGGTGAGGATATCGTTGATCCGCTTGCTGTTTCTACCGATAATATCAAAATAATGTTGCTGGAGATCCGAGTACTCCATGCCTTTTAAATGGTCAATGGACAGGTTAATATTGGTAAGTGGATTGCGGATCTCATGGGCAAGGGTTCTGGCAAGCCGACCAGTAGCGGCAAGTTTCTCGGACATCAGCAGGGACCTTTCCGCTTTCTTCAGCCTGGTGATATCATGGATGGCACCCTGGACATATTTAGACCCATCAGGACGGGTAATGATATTGGCAGAAAATGTGGAATACAAAAGTTCTCCCGACTGATGTTGCAAGTCAAATTCAAGATCGGCCACCTCCCCTTTTTCCTTCAGCAGGTCCTTGAACTTATCAATATCTGCTTCTTCTGCGAGCAGGTCGTACAAACTTATGTTTTTAAGCTCATCAGAAGAATATCCTAAAAGCGCTTCCATGGCTTTGTTGGCGTCTAGAAATTGCATCTCCTCGTTTGCAATAAAAATAGAATCTCGGGTCTGTTCGAAAATAGTCCTGAATTTCTGCTCATTGTCTCGGAGTTGCTTCAACGTACCCGCTTTCTCCAGCGCATAGCGAATGCATCGCTCAAGCTTTTCAGTATTGAGATCCGACTTAACCAGATAGTCCGCCGC
Source organism: Sphingobacteriales bacterium (assembly GCA_031375135.1). Taxonomy (GTDB): domain Bacteria; phylum Bacteroidota; class Bacteroidia; order Chitinophagales; family Chitinophagaceae; genus Pollutibacter. Next base: position 773 of record JANMHK010000261.1, read on the forward strand.
TCCCGCATTCAGCGCCTGTAACGCAATGCCACGGTTACCCTTCCCTGTTAGCAATATCATCGGGGAGTTTTCATTAAAGGGAAGCGCCCGGTTAAGAAGATCCATCCCAGTTATACCACCGAGGAAATAGTCAATAAAATAGATATCGTATTCCTTGTCACAAATCTTTTTCAAAGCCTCACTGTGCCGGGGGCACCAGTCAATTGAAAAATTCCCGTTAGGAATATCGTTGATGAGGGATCGGGTAATTACAAATTCATCTTCATCATCATCTATAATAAGGATCTTGATCAGTTCAACAGTTTCCATGGCAATTAATTAGGGTTTATTTGGGAGGATAAGGGTAAAGACGGATCCTCTGCCAGGACCACTCTCAGCAAATATCAGGCCTTTATGATTGTCAGCAATTTTCCTGCAAATGGCAAGGCCTATTCCCGATCCTGAGTAATCAGATTTCCCGTGGAGCCGCTGAAAAATCTGAAATATTTTTTCTGCATAAACCTTGTCAAATCCTATTCCGTTATCCTGAACGGAAATCTTGACATATTCCCGATTCATTTTGAGTTTGTACCTGGATCTTTCCTCCGGTGTGATGGCAGCGCATTTAAATTCAATGACTGGCCTGGTGTCCAGCTGAATGAATTTAAGTGCATTATTCAACAGGTTATTGAAGATCTGTTTAAGTTGGGAAGGGACCACTTCCAGTTCCGGCATTTTTTGTACGGTCACAACAGCACCCGCTTCTTCTATCCGGAGTTCCTGTTCTGCTATGACTTCTTCAACTAATTTATTCAGATCCGATTTCACAAAAGTTGCTGCACCCCTGGTAACCCGTGAAAATTCCAAGAGATTATCGATTAGGTTGCGCATGTTCTCAGTAGCCCTAAGCATTCTGTCCAGGTAGTCCCTGTTTACCGACGACAACTCGCCGTCCGCACTGTTACTCAAGCGCTGGCCGAAAGTTGATAGTTTGCGAAGGGGTTCATGGAGGTCGTGTGACGCGATATAGGCAAATTCTTCCAGATCGCGATTAGACCTGTTAAGTTCGTCAATCTTTACTTCCAGTTCCTGCTCGTATTCCTTCAGCTTGGTAATATCCCTTGTAGTCCCGATCACTTTATAGGCATTCCCATTTTCATCCCTGAAAACTTTCCCAAACGTTTCCAGTCTCCGCTGAAATCCATCTTTGGTGATGATCTCCATTTCACGGAGATAGGTATCGGCTTCCCGGAGGATCTTCTCCCAGTCCTCATTGCTTCGCTTCCGTTCTTCTTCATCGAGGTGCCTGCTAATATCTTTACCATTGGCATCCCATTCTTTCATTTCGTCTTTGTGGTGGTATCCGAATAACCTGTAGATCCCACGGGAATAATCCATCATGTTGGTTTTAAGATCCCATTCCCATGTACCCTGGTTCAGAAACTCATCTTTGTCAAGCATGGTCTGCTTATACAACTGCAATTCAAGATTTGCTTTTTCAAGTTCTTCCAATTGTGATTCCAGTTTCTCTTTTGCTTCCGACAATTCCTGATTCACAATATCCACCCGTGTTACCTGATCTTTCAACTCCTTTTTAAATGATTGAAGCCTTGTCACGTCCCTGGTGATCCCTATGATTTTTTCAGGACCGCCATCCTTGATTATCCGACAAAAGATCTCTACGTACTTAATCTCCCCTATTCTTGTTTTGATCTTGAGATCATCGACATAGGCTGAACCTTCAAGCATTACTTTTTGGAAGGCTTCATCCACCCTTTGTTTTTCACTGCCCACATACAGGGAGCTCATGTCAAAGGCCTCACTATCATCACCAGCTTCCATATCAAAAACCCGGTAGAGTCCGTCTGAGATCTGGTATTTTTTACTGCTGAGATCATATTCCCATGTACCGTGTTTCAGCGTCAACTCCCGTTTTTTCAGCTCGTTCTTAAACACCAGCATTTGGTTATACAATTCTTTGATGGCGGAAATATCTTTGACGGTCCCTGCCAGGCGTTCTGTCTTCCCATCCGGGTTTCGGTATACTTTTGCAAAAATCTCCAGGTCCTTTCGGCTTCCATTGACAAAACTCGTCACTTCAATTTCCCGGGCCATTCCAACTTCGGAAAGATCCCTGAAAAATTCAAGTACACGGCGCTGTTCTCCGGCATCGAAAAAATTGCGGAGAATATAATATAACCCCGGCGAGGGCAAGGCCTCATTCAGTCCGTACATATTGAGCATACCCGGGGAAACCTGTTGAACACCAGTCAACATATTCAGTTCAAAACTCCCCTGCCCAAGAAACGTTTCTTTTTCCTGGATCATTTGCTTATATGTAGTTAACTCGTGGATTAACTTGTCTTTCTCATCAGGAACTTTTACCTGTTCCGCTGTGCGGAACAACAAATACCCATCCGCTACTTTCTTTACATCAAAGTCAAGGTCCACTGAGTTATGCCTGACCTTGATCCTATTAAACCCTTCATCATGAATGGAAGTAATTGAATTATTGATCTTTTTCTGCACATCAGGATCAATGAATCCGGAGGCAGACATACAGTTGGAGCCAAATAGCTGATAGAATGCCTGGTTGGCAAATTCGATTTGCAAGGTTTTTTTCTGGCAGATCATAACGATCCCGGGTATCATGCTACCTAGCAACTCATGCAACCTGTAGCCGTCTAAAAGGCCGGACAGGTCAGGGTTTTCAGACAAATTGGGCTTACCTGTCATTGGTCCTGTTATTCAGTTCCTGGTACAATTTGATTTTATTATAAAGTGTCTTCCTGTCAATATTAAGCAACCGGGCCGCCTTGCTCTTATTGAAATTCACTTCCTTAAGTGTTTTCAGGATGAGCTCGTATTCCAGATCTATCGATGCTTCCTTAAGGCTGTTACCTTCCCCGCCGAAAGGCTTGGGGAATACGGCTGGTTCAGCAACGGGAGTTCTCAGTTCAGGAACCGGATCCATTAAAGCATGATCGGTCTCAGCATCGCCCTCAAATTGCAACTTGGCAAAATTGGTGATCTCAAAAGGCAGGCTGCGGTCTTCGATATACTCCCCGTCTGTTAAAAGTGCAGCGCGTTTTACCACGTTTTTAAGTTCACGGAGGTTACCATGCCATATGTAGCTGCGAAAGATTTCCTCCACTTCTGGAGAAAAACCTTTTACATTCTTGCCAAGGCCCTCGTTTGCCTTGGCCAGGAAATGTCGGGCGAAGGTCATGATGTCTTCTTTCCTCTTCCTAAGTGGTGGAACTTCAATCGTGAACTCGTTAAAGCGATGGTAGAGGTCTTCCCGGAACTTTCCTTTTTGCGCAGCATCCCAGAGCTTTTCATTACTCGCAATGATGATTCTCACGTCAATGGGAATGTCCCTGGTGCCACCCACCCTTCTTAATTTTCTTTCCTGAACTACACGCAGTAAAGACACCTGGATATCATAGGAAAGGTTGGAGATCTCATCTAGAAAAATGGTCCCGCCATTAGCTACTTCAAAA
>JANMHK010000265.1:0-1652 GCA_031375135.1 Sphingobacteriales bacterium
CCAGGGCTGGTGGCCCGACGGGTTATATACTGCCCCAACTGCAGAAGCGTTGAGATTCGATATTGAAAAAACAAAAGAAATGGGTTTCAACATGATCCGCAAACATGTTAAAGTTGAACCCGCACTGTGGTACCGATACTGCGACAGCATTGGCATGATGGTTTGGCAGGATATGCCGAGTGGGGATCAGACCACTGGCGACAGGTGGAACCAGAATCCTTCTTTAGAGCCCACAGATAAGAACCGGACCAAAGCTTCTGAAAAAATTTACAGAACCGAGTTAAAGGCGATGATCGATGCATTCCGATTTTTCCCCAGTATCATAGTTTGGGTTCCATTCAATGAAGCCTGGGGGCAGTTCAAGACGGTTGAGATCAGTAATTGGGTAAAGCAATATGATCCGTCGAGACTGGTCAACCCTGCGAGTGGCGGAAATTTTCATGCAGTTGGTGATATCCATGATCTGCACAACTATCCTGACCCGCAAATACACAGGCCTGAAGTATTTGGGAAAGACAGATCAGTAGTGCTTGGTGAATTTGGAGGATTAGGATTGCCAGTTGAGGATCATACCTGGACAGACAAAAGCAATTGGGGTTATGTCAGCTTCAGGAATAAAGAGGATCTGTTTTCGCGTTATCAGCAGTTGATTGAAAAACTGGCACCCTTGATTCCCAAAGGTCTGTCAGCCGCTATTTATACGCAGACAACGGATGTTGAATCTGAAGTAAATGGATTGATGACCTATGATAGAAAAATATTTAAATTCAACGTTCCGGAATTAGCCAAACTGAACAGGACATTGTACGAAGTAAAAAGATAAGTATCAGTATGAAGAAAGTTACGATCATTGGTGGTGGAGTTATTGGACTGTGCAGTGCATATTATTTGCACAAAGCGGGTCATTCCGTGAGGGTGATTGAAAGAGGCGATATTAAATCGGGCACTTCATTTGGAAATGCAGGATATATTTCACCATCCCATATCATGCCCCTTGCCTCGCCCGGTATAGTTGCAAAAGGTTTGCAGTGGATGTTGAGTTCGTCATCTCCATTTTACATCAAGCCCCGTTTAGACCTTGATCTGATTCGCTGGTGCCTCAGTTTTTGGGGCAACTCAACAGCCAAGACGGTTGAAAAGAATACGCCATCTCTGGTATCCCTGCTTTTGCTTTCCAGGGAACTGACTTCTGAGATCAGGAATGAGATCGGCAATCATTTTCGTATGGAAGAGAAAGGTTGTCTGATGCTGTATAAAAACCCCGAAACGGAAAAGCACGAGATTGAATTGGCAGAAGAAGCTTTTAAATATAATATCGAAACCAAAGTGATGAGTGCCGCAGAAGTCCAGGCGCTTGAGCCGGAAGTAGAAGTGAATATACGGGGCGGCGTGTTGTACCCCATCGACTGCCATTTGCATCCCGGCGATTTCATGCACACCCTTTACGATACGCTGGAAAAGCAGGGCGTGGAATTCCAATTAAATACAACGGTTTCGGGTTTCGAAAAAACAGGAACTACAGTTACTAAAGTGTTGACCAATAAAGGTGATTTTGAATGCGAAGAACTGGTTCTGGCTGGAGGCTCCTGGTTACCTGTGATCACTAAGTTGTTAGGAATTCATATGCTGTTACAGGCAGGAAAAGGCTATAG
>JANMHK010000368.1:0-3846 GCA_031375135.1 Sphingobacteriales bacterium
CGGCGAAGCCGCGGAAGTGGACCTCGTCCATCAGGGTAGAGGGTGCGATGCAGAATAATTTGCGGAACCTCAATGTCGAATTTCCACTCAATGTGCTCTGTGTAGTAAGCGGGGTAAGTGGCAGCGGAAAAACCACGCTGGTGAAACAGATCCTTTATCCGGCTTTAAGTAAGATCAAAGGCGAATTTGGTGAAAAGGTTGGTCTTCACAGGGGTCTGGCCGGTGACGTCGATAGTATTTCGCAAGTAGAGTTGGTTGATCAGAATCCCATTGGAAAATCTTCACGAAGCAATCCGATCACCTATATAAAGGCCTATGATGAGATCCGGGATCTTTATTCAATACAGCCACTGAGTAAGATGAGAGGATTCCAGCCCAAACATTTTTCCTTTAATGTTGATGGCGGCAGGTGTGATACCTGTAAAGGTGAAGGCGAGCAACTGGTGGAAATGCAGTTTTTAGCTGATGTGCATTTGGTTTGCGAATCCTGCGGGGGTAAAAGGTTTAAGGAAGAGGTGTTGGAAGTGCATTACCGGGAGAAAAATATTTTCGAGGTGCTGCAAATGAGCGTTGATGAAGCGATGGATTTTTTTAAAGACAAGAATGATATTGTCAAGAAGATAAAGCCTTTGCAGGACGTCGGGCTTGGATATGTGAAACTCGGGCAGTCGAGCAATACCTTATCCGGCGGCGAAGCCCAGCGCGTCAAGCTGGCTTCTTTTCTCGGCAAAGGAAAGGGCCAGGGTAATGTGCTTTTTATTTTTGACGAACCCACAACAGGCCTTCATTTTCATGATATCAAGAAACTGCTTAGTTCCTTTCAGGCCTTGATCTTACAAGGCCATAGTTTAATAGTCATTGAGCATAACCTGGACGTGATCAAATCTGCGGACTGGGTCATAGATCTCGGGCCCGAAGCAGGCGATGAAGGCGGCCAGCTGGTATATGCGGGAGTGCCTTCAGGCTTGAAGAAAGTAAAGAAGAGTCACACAGGGGCAAGCATGCTATAAAAGCATCGGATTATCGCAGTCGCTCCAGGCTTTTGATCATCTTTTCATCCTTCCGGATACCCTGATAAGCCAGAAAGAAAAACACAACCATAAGACCGGGCATGATCGCACCGAATTTCCAGGCGCTTGACTTATAGCTCGCTGCCGTTTTAAAATCTTCCACAATAAAATATTCAAGTGCGATGATAGCGATGGAGAGAAGGATGCCGAGGAAGGCAAGGTTCTTCTGGGTTTTTCTATTCTTATATAGGAAGATGGTGGCGAACCCCAGTAAGCAGGTTGCAATGATGACCGCGAACAGCAAAAGACTCTCGGGGCCTATGAAACTTTTTATTGAATTGTCTTGCAAAATTCCCTCCCAGAGTGGAAGTTTATAGGTGAGTAAGCCTGCGATACCCGCCAGCAAAAGCCATACAGACTGAATTCTCTGGATCATAGTAAGAGTTTGATCAAAAATACAATTACAAAAACATCTTCAACAGGATGTCTGGTTCAAATTATTAGCCCATTTCCGGATAGAGCGGGAAGGCAGACATTAGTGACCTGACTTCTTTTTTTACTGCATCAACAGTATGGTTGTCGTCAATATTCATCAACACCCTATCAATCAGTGCCACCACGGTTTCCATATCCGCCTCTTTCAGCCCCCGGGTAGTGATTGCCGGCACACCGATACGTATACCCGAAGTCACGAACGGACTCTTATCATCATAAGGAACCGCATTTTTGTTCAGGGTGATATGCGCTTTATCCAATGTTTCCTGAGCCTTTTTGCCCGTGATGTTCTTGTTCCTCAGATCGATCAGCATGAGGTGGTTATCTGTACCGCCACTGAAAATGGAATATCCCCGCTTTACCAGACTGGCTGCCATGGCCTGGGCATTTAGCTGGATCTGGCGGGCATAACTGGTGAATTCGTCCGACAGGATTTCTCCGAATGCCACAGCCTTGGCTGCGATCACATGTTCTAATGGTCCGCCCTGGGTGCCGGGGAACACCCCCATATCGAGCAAATGGCTCATCATGCGGGTATTTCCTTTAGGATCTTTTTGCCCGAAGGGATTCTCAAAATCCTTACCCATCAGGATGATACCACCCCGGGGTCCACGCAGTGTTTTATGCGTAGTGGATGTTACAAAATGGCAGTGGTCGAAAGGCGAAGCCAGCAACCCTTTTGCGATGAGGCCTGCGGGGTGGGCGATGTCGGCCAACACGAAAGCTCCCACTTCATCAGCCACTGCCCGAATTCTTTTATAATCGTAGTCGCGGCTATAAGCAGAAGCGCCGCAGATAATCAGTTTAGGTTTATGTTCCCTTGCTTTTGCCTCCAGCGTCTCATAGTCTATTAGTCCGTCTTCTTTCTTTACGCCGTAGAAAATGGGATTATAGTACTTACCGCTAAAATTTACAGCAGAACCATGGGTAAGATGCCCACCCATAGCCAGGTCTAAGCCAAGTATGGTATCGCCTGGTTGGAGGATGGCGAGCATAACTGCTGCATTCGCCTGTGCTCCGCTATGGGGTTGCACGTTAGCATATTCGCATCCAAAAACCTGTTTGATCCTGTCAATCGCAATTTGCTCTGTCTCATCCACGATCTCACAACCGCCATAGTACCTTTTCCCTGGGTATCCTTCGGCATATTTATTCGTCATCACATTGCCCATAGCCATCATCACAGCATGGGAGGTAAAATTCTCGGAGGCGATCAATTCGATGCCGTGGCGCTGGCGCTCAAGTTCTTTGCGGATGAGGTCAAATACAATTTTATCCATGGGTGCAAAGGTAAGGCCAATTGGCTAATTGGCGGATTGGCTAATTGACTAATTATCCAGATAGATTTTGCTGATAATCCGCCAATCCGTGAATCCGTCAATCCGCCAATCCGTGAATCCGCCAATCCGCCAATCCGCCAATTCGTTAATTCCTTACATTTGACGCTATGAAGGCGATCATTCCGGTAGCAGGGGCGGGAACCAAACTGCGGCCCCATACCTATACTCAACCCAAAGCGCTGATCCCACTTGCAGGAAAGACCATTCTGAGTATCATCATTGACCAACTGGTTGAAGCTGGAATCAGGGAATATGTTTTAGTGGTGGGTTATCTGGGCGATAAGATCCAGGACTATGTCAAGGATAAATACCCTGAATATAAATTTCACTTTGTACAACAGAATGAGCGGTTTGGCCTCGGCCATGCCATCTATTTAACCCGCGATATTGTGGCCAATGACGATATTTTCATTGTGCTTGGTGATACCATCTGCGAATATGATGTAGCTCAATTCATCAACCAGGAAGGTTCGGTGCTGGGCGTTAAAAAAGTAGACGATCCCAGAAATTTTGGTGTGGCAGAACTGGAGGAAGACGGTCATATTACCAGGGTGGTTGAAAAACCACATATTCCTAAATCGAACATGGCTCTCGTAGGCCTGTATAAGATCACGCAGAGTCGTGTATTGTATGAATGCCTGGAAAGTAATCTTCGTCATGGGGTAACCAGCAACGATGAGTATAGCCTTACGGATGCAATAGAATGCATGATCAAATCCGGAGCCCATTTCAAATCCAGCAAGGTGCAGAACTGGTTCGACTGTGGCAGGAAAGAAACGCTGTTGGAAAGCAACGCGACCATGCTCAAGAAATTTGGCGGTATCATTTCCGAGGATCATTTGTTTGAAAATGTGATCATCATACCGCCAGTAAGTATCGCTGCAGGTTGCGAGATCCGCAATTCCATTATCGGTCCCAATGTAGCCATTGGCGAAAAAACCAATATTAATTATTCTATCGTCAGGGATTCCATCATCGGTTCTTTTTCGAAACTGTACGAC
>JANMHK010000364.1:0-18891 GCA_031375135.1 Sphingobacteriales bacterium
GGCTTCCGACCCGCAGCAAAATATAGATTTTTATGCTGGCGTTCTTGGGCTGAGGTTGGTTAAGAAAACCATCAACTTTGACGCTCCTGATGTCTATCATTTCTATTATGGTAATGAAGAAGGATCGCCGGGAACTATACTCACTTTCTTCCCTTATGCAGGATTGGTAAGGGGCAGGCATGGAAAAGGACAACTTACTGCCACCTCTTTTTCGATCCCTGCAAACAGCTTAGGCTACTGGACCGGACGCTTGAACAAATTCAACATCCCCTTTCAACAACCGCAGGAAAGGATGAATGAAGGATTTATTTATTTGGAGGATCCCGACGGACTTGGGATAGAACTGATCGCCAATGACCAGGATCAACGAAAGGGCTTCAGCTATGGCAATGTCGATGAGCAGCACAGCATAAGAGGATTTCATAGTGTGACGCTTTCAGAAGATGGCTACGAGAAAACAGCGGGGCTGCTCAGCACATACATGGAGCACCAGAAGATCAGTGAACAAGGGAACAGGTTCAGGTATTCGGCAAGCGGTAAGATCGGCGACCTGGTAGACATTGTTTGTGAACCGGACCGTCTCAGGGGCTTGCAGGGAGCAGGAACGATCCACCACGTGGCATACTCGACGGATAATGATGACACCATTGTGCAGATGCAACAGAAACTGTCCCGTGCAGGTGTACATGCAACCCATGTACTGGACCGGCAATATTTTCACAGCATTTATTTCAGGGAGCCGGGTGGAATTTTGTTTGAGGTGGCCACCAACCCGCCGGGATTTGCCATTGACGAAGATCCTGCCATGCTCGGGGAAAGTTTGAAACTGCCGGCATGGGAAGAGCCTAACCGTCCCGCTATTGAGAAAGGTCTGCAACCCATCACCCTGGATTGGAAAAAATTTATCTGATGCACAAAAAAAATATTCTCGCTGCAGGCACGCCCCTGGACCAGGCAAAAAAAGCAATGATCTTCCTTCATGGCCGGGGGGCTGATGCCCGGGGCATTCTGGAACTGGCCAGCGCACTTCATGTAGAAGGTTTTGCCTTGCTTGCGCCTGAGGCAACGGGTAACACGTGGTATCCCTACAGTTTCATGTCTCCCACCCTTATGAACGAGCCCTGGTTAAGTTCCGCCATCGCCACCGTACATGAATTAATTGATGAGGTCATCGAAGCGGGGATCAGCGCAGAAAATATATACCTGCTTGGATTCTCGCAAGGCGCCTGCCTTTCATTAGAATCAGCCGCGAGAAAAGCCCAGCGATACGGCGGTATCATTGCATTTACCGGGGGACTGATTGGAGAATCCATTGACCGCTCTAAATACAATGGTCATTTTTCAGGCACTCCCATATTTCTTGCATCGGGAGATCCGGATCCGCATATTCCAGTAAGCCGTGTTCATGAAAGTAGCCGGATCCTGACTGAGCTCGGAGCAAGCGTCACAGAAAAATTATATCCCGGCATTCCACATACCGTGATACAGGAAGAAGTAGACTGGGTTAACGAACATATGCTGGGTTAAGCGGTTGCCTACACTATAACCGGAGGTTTTAACAATCCTTTTCGAATACCTTTAAATTTCTTAATTTCCCTAAAACATCGGCTATGAGAAAATATGGTTTTCTGATCGTCTCCCTATTGTCACTCCTCACCCTTGCGTCCTGTAATAAAGACTCAGTTGGGTCGGATTCAACGCCTGTCGATGAAAGCCTCAACTGGCCAACAGAAGCGATCAGAACTGTAAAAGCGGATCTCTCACAGCCCTGGGAAATGCTTTGGGGAAAAGATGACCATTTATGGATCACCGAACGCGCGGGTAAAGTGCTTAAAGTAAATCCCAAAACAGGTTATACCGTATTCAAATCAGTAATCCCAGACGCCTTGCAAAGAGGTGAAGGGGGTGTACTCGGAATGGTACAAGATCCCGATTTTTTACAGAACGGATTCCTTTACGTAGCTTATAATTACCTCAAGTCAGGTATCTATTTACAAAAACTGGTGCGGTTTAAGGTTAAAGCTGAGGCATTGGCAGAACCCCTGACACTCATTGACAATATTCCTGCTGCAATCGACAACAATGGCGCAAGGCTAACGGTAACGCCAGACCGAAAGTTATTAATGACGACCGGGGATGCAGGCAATAGTGCCTCCGCGCAGGACATGGCTTCCCTATCAGGAAAGATACTTCGGATCAATCTCGACGGAACAATACCTTCTGACAATCCATTTCCAAACAGTCCCATCTGGACCTTAGGCCACAGCAATGTGCAGGGCCTTGTAATGGCGAATGGACGAGTATTTGCTTCGGAGAACGGAAACGGAATAGCTGATGAAATAAACAGGATCGAGACTGGCCGGAATTACGGCTGGCCTAATGCTGGCGGGCCCGAGAAAAATGCTATGCCGGCGATTTGGACATCCGGATCCGGCAGTGTAACCGCTTCCGGTATGGATTTCTACAACAGTGACCTGATTGGAAGGTGGAAAAATTCTATCCTGATGGCCACTGTAAAAGAATCAGCCCTATACCAGATAAAACTAAACCCAACAGGAACGGCCGTTGAATCTGCAACACCATTCTATCAGGGCCAATGGGGCAAACTAAGAGATGTATGTGTATCTCCCCAGGGCAGGGTCTATCTGTGCACCGCAAACGGGGAAGGAACCGACATCATTATTGAGATTCAACAATAATGATCAAGAAGATGCTGTATAAGGAAAACGCCGGTCTTTTTGACCGGCGTTTTTTTATACTATTTGAACCTGTATCAGAGAGACACCCCTCTTTTCCAGGGGATAAAATCGTCTTGATTAAGTTGTACTGATTTTGGAATCACTTCGCCGCTTGCGGCTTTAATACAATACTCCAAAATCTCTTTGCCCATTTCTTCAATCGTTTTTTCTCCATCAATGATCGGTCCGCAATCTATATCAATAATATCCTGCATCTTAGCTGCAAGTTTGGAATTGGTAGCCAATTTTATCGTAGGGCAGACGGGATTTCCTGTAGGAGTTCCTAAGCCGGTGGTGAACAGGATCAACGTTGCACCCGACGCAGCCTTACCCGTGGTAGCCTCCACATCGTTACCTGGGGTACAAACTAAGCTCAGCCCGGGTTTAGTGGCCGGCTCCGTATAGTCAAGCACGTCGACCACCGGTGAGGTGCCGCCTTTTTTTGCCGCGCCTGCGCTTTTGATCGCGTCTGTGATCAGACCATCTTTAATATTTCCCGGCGAAGGATTCATATGAAATCCGGAGCCTACTTTGATCGCCTGATCACTGTAAGCGTCCATGAGATGAATAAATTTTTCAGCAGTTTCCTTCGACACAGACCTGTCGATCAATTCCTGCTCCGCACCACAGAGTTCTGGGAACTCCGCGAGCAAGACCTTTCCATTCAATGCCACCAGCAGATCTGAAAAATATCCTACAGCAGGATTGGCAGAAATGCCACTGAACCCATCGCTGCCACCACACTTCACACCTACACATAATTTATCCAGCCTGGCTGGCTTTCTTTCCTGCTTATTGATCTCGACCAGCCCTTTAAAAGTGGATGCAATGGCCTGTTTGACCAGGTCTTCTTCACTGATTGAACCCTGTTGTTCAAATACGTTAATGGGTTTGTCAAAACCAGGATTGCGCTTCTTGATGGTGTCAAGGAATGTACTCAATTGAAGGTGCTGGCAACCCAGGCTCAGTACTGTGATACCGCCTACGTTTGGGTGGTCGGCATAAGCGGCCAGTAGATTTTCCAATACTTCAGAATCCTGCCTCGTGCCGCCACATCCACCCTGGTGATTAAGGAACTTAATTCCATCCACGTTTTTGAAAATTCTGTTCTTATGATCAACGGGGGCAGACAGATCAACATGAACTGAAAGTTCCGTACCGCTCTCATAGGCTTCACGCAGCATCCTGGTGTATTGCTTATACTTGTCGGTAACCGCATAACCCAGTTCATTGTGCATGGCTTCACGGATAACATCCATGTTCCTGTTCTCGCAGAATACCGTGGGTATAAATAGCCAGTAATTTGCAGTCCCAACACGACCATCTGATCGGTGATAACCCTTGAAAGTTCTGTTGGCAAATTTTGAAACATCCGGCGCTTTCCAACGGTAACTGGCTCCCGTATACTTGTAGGGATCAGCGGCATGATGCAGATTCTCAGTGGTCATCAATGATCCCTTCTTGACATCACTCACTACTTTTCCTACAAGGACGCCATACATGGTCACGTCGCTCCCTTTGCTGAGATCAGCTGTATAGAATTTATGTTTGGCAGGAATACGGTCCTGCATATCAAAAACCTCATCTTCAAAATGCACCAGTTCTCCTTTTTCAAGGTCCTTGAGGGCAACAATGACATTATCGGCCGGATCGATCTTCAAAATCTTTTTCATGGAGGAGAAGCTTTCAAACGTAAAAATAATTATTGCGGCGCATTCGTCCCATTTTGACATTCAGCCGCAGTTCAAATTAAAAAACCTGGCCGGGGCCAGGTTTTTTGCTATTTTATTCACCCCAGATCTCGTCTTTGCCTTCCAGCCAGAGTTTAACCTGTTCCGTGGTTACTGATTTAGGACGTTCTAAAGGATGGCCCAGTACCCTGTCCCAGCAAAGGGAAGCCAATACGCCCAGTGCCCTGCTGACCCCAAACAACACCGTGTAGAACTCATACTCTACCATGCCGTAATGCACCAATAACGCGCCCGAATGCGCATCAACATTGGGCCACGGATTCTTGACCTTGCCTAACGACTGTAATATTGGAGGCACAACATCATATATGTTCCAAACAATATTTACGAGGGGCGAATCGGGCATATGTTTTTTGCCAAACTCCATTTGCGCAGTGAAACGAGGGTCTGTTTTTCTCAATACAGCATGGCCATAGCCGGGCACTACCTTGCCTTCGCTCAGTGTCTTCCTCACATAGTCCGCAATCTGTTCTTTCGACGGATTTTCAACCTGCAATTGTTTCTGCAGATCGAATATCCATTTGATCACTTCCTGGTTGGCCAGCCCGTGCAGGGGACCAGCGAGACCATTCATCCCGGCTGCAAAACTTAGGAATGGATCACTGAGTGCGGAACCCACTAAATGCGTAGCATGAGCGGAAACGTTACCGCCTTCATGATCAGCATGGATGGTCATATACAAGCGCATCAGTTCCCAGAAGCTTTCATCTTCAAAACCCATCATATGGGCAAAGTTTCCTGCCCAATCGAGCAACCCGTTGGGTTGAATATGTTCTCCGTTCTTATATTTTCTTCTGTATATATACGCTGCAATTCGCGGAAGCCTGGCGAGCAGGTCCATAGCATCGTCAAAGGTGGCGTCCCAATAATCTTTTTTGTTCATGCCCGCCGCATATTTTTTCTGGAACTGGCTCTCTGTTTGCAAAGCCATAATACCCACCACAAATTGGGTCATTGGGTGAGCACTCACCGGCAGGGACTCAATGGTATCAAAAACATAGTTAGGCACATGCGACCTTCTCTGCAAAATCGACGTCACACGGGCCACATCTTCCTCGTCTGGCAAATCCCCGATCAGCATCAGGTAAAACAGCCCTTCGGGAAGAGGCTCGCCCCCATCTACAGCTTTAGGAAGTTTAGCCTGCAAATCCGGGATGGAATACCCACGGAAACGGATACCCTCACTGGAGTCGAGCAATGAAGTTTCGGTGACCAGCCCTGTCATTCCACGCATACCCTGGTATACCTGTGAAAGGGTTACTTCCCCGATCTTTTTATGACCATGTTCCTTGATGATACCCCTGATTTCGGCAGATACCTCTTCTGATTTTGCTTTAAATCGCTCTTTTAACACTTCCATATGGCTTCTGAAATTAATATTTTCCTTTAGCTGGCCGCAGCGATAAAGGTAGACAAAGCTGCTTATCGCAACAAAACTTAAGCGGGGAAAGTTAGAGGCAAGATGTTATTTCGGGGCCTTTTTGTACAACCAGATGGTTAAGAAACTAAAGGCAACATTGGGTATCCATGCAGCAACATAAGGATTGAGATCACCCTTCACTGAAAATATGGTCGAGAACCTGTCTGTCATGATAAATACCGCGCAGATCACAATGCCGGAGGCCAGATGTACACCACTTCCACCCCTGATCTTCCTGCAGGCAAGTATCGCCCCGATCATCGTCAGAATCAATACGGCGACCGGGGTCGCCAGCCTATGGGCCTTTTCCATCATCAATTCCTTAACTGTTTCTGAGCCCCTCAGTTTCTCCAGTTCAATCATCCGCGTCAGTTCTGGCGTGGTAAGCCGGGATTTCAGGTATTCATCCCGCTGAAGGTCAAGCGGTTTGAAATTGAAACTTCTATGCATCTCCGGATAATACGCTACATCTTCCTTCAGGTCCCCGATCTTGCGCTCAACTACCCCGGCTAAACGCCAATTCTTTTTTGCCGTGTCCCAGGCAATATTATCAGCCCTCAGGTTATAGACCACTTTATGATTCTCAACCTTTTGAAGGAAGAAGTTGCTTCCAGCTTTCGTAGCGGTATCATAGTACCGGATCCCGCAGTATGAAAACGAATCTACCCGCATATAGATGCTCTTGGTGACCATCTCAGGCATCGGGTTTTTAATATATTTTGCCTCGAACCGGGTCCTTTTTTCGTTAGCCCTGGGGATGACATAAAAATTACCGAAAAACAGGATCACGCCAAGCAGTATCCCACCCAGTAAGTATGGCCTCAATATCCTTCCCAAACTCACGCCACTCGCGAGTATCGCCACAAACTCCGTCCTGTTTGCCATCTTCGAGGTGAAAAAAATCACAGAAATAAACACGAACAAAGGAAACAGCATGGACACGATAAAAGGGATAAAACCCGCGTAATACTGGATTGCTATGGTTTTTGCGTCGAGCTTAGACTTGGAAAAATCATCAGTATGTTCACTCATGTCTATCACAGTGGATATCAAAGTGAAGAGGATCACAGAGAAAATAAAGGTGGTGATGAACTTCTTAAATATGTACCAGTCTAACTTTTTCAGCTTATCGATTTGGACACAAAATTACTTGATTTAACCTGTTGGGGAAGTTAAATTCTTGCCTTCGATATTGTACATTGTGATCATGAAAAAGTTTCTTCTCCTGCTCATTTTGATGGTGTCCGCCGGGCACATCAGGGCTCAGGACAGAGCATTGTACGAAAAACAATTGTTCATCGTCAACGAGGACACCCTGAGATGCAGGATTCTCACACCTTTTAACTTCAAACCCCACATTAAATACCCACTGGTGGTTTTTATGCACGGCTCTGGAGAAAGAGGGGATGACAATGAAAGCCAGCTGGTTTGGGGCGGGGATCTTTTTCTTGACTCGCTTAACAGGAGCAAATACCCCGCCATCGTGGTATTTCCCCAATGCCCAAAAGGTGAACAATGGGCTACCTATATCCATGATAAAAATAAAGACAGCACCAGGATGGACTTCTACCCGGACTCCCCTGCTACAAGATCAATGAAGATGGTGCTCAATTTTATTGATACCCTGGTAGCAGCTGGTACAGTTGATAACAAAAGGATCTATGTGGGTGGGCTTTCCATGGGCGGCATTGGAACTTTCAATATCCTTTACCGGCGGCCAGACCTGTTCGCTGCGGGGATTGCCATATGCGGGGCCGGTGATCCCTCGATGGTGAAACAGTACCGGAAAAATCTTCCGCTTTGGGTATTCCATGGGTCCAGTGATTCATCGGTTCCGGTGACCAATTCCCGGCTGATGGTGAACACCCTGAAAAAGGTTGATCCCTATGTGAAATACACTGAATATGCGGGTGTAGGGCATGACAGTTGGAAAAATGCATTCGCAGAGAAAGAGCTTCTGCCCTGGTTGTTCGCACAGAAAAAATAAGTCAAAGTCTTTGCTGAAGCTGGCTAATCATGCCGCTTTTCCAGGAGCTAAAAGAGCCTTCCAGAATTTTCTGCCGGGCCTCTCCCACCAGCCACAAATAAAATGCAAGGTTTTGGATGGAAGCAATGGTAAGACCAAGTATTTCTTTTGATTTGATCAAGTGCCGCAGATACGATTTTGAGTAATGTTGGCTTATCGCAGAGGGCAGGTTTTCATCCAATGGAGAAAAATCGTATTCCCATTTTTTATTATCAATATTGATCACCCCATTGGTGGTGAACAGCATGGCGTTTCTTCCATTTCTTGTTGGCATGACACAGTCGAACATATCGACCCCCAGCGATATACATTCCAACAGATCCCAGGGTGTGCCCACACCCATGAGATAACGTGGCTTTTTAACGGGCAGGTGCTCACAGGATATCCCGCAGTACTCGTAGATCATCTCCACCGGTTCGCCCACACTAAGCCCTCCGATGGCATTCCCCGGCGCATCCTTCTCGCTGATATACTCGCATGACGCCTGCCTGAGGTCATCAAAAGTGCCGCCCTGCACAATCGGAAACAAATTCTGCGTGTAGCCGTATTTGTTTTCAGTGGTATTAAGCTGGTTGAAACAACGGTCAAGCCAGCGATGGGTAAGATGCATGGAATCCTTCACGTACTTGTATTCACTCGGATATGGTGGGCATTCATCGAAAGCCATAATGATGTCAGCGCCAATACTGCGTTGAATGTCCATCACCGACTCGGGGGTAAATAAATGTTTGGACCCATCAATATGACTTTGAAAAACGACCCCTTGTTCCGAGATCTTCCGGCTGGAAGCCAGGGAAAACACCTGATAGCCCCCACTGTCTGTAAGAATAGGTCGATCCCACCCCATAAAACGGTGAAGTCCCCCCGCTTTTTCCAACACATCTGTGCCCGGCCTTAGGAATAGATGATAGGTATTGCCCAAAATGATCCGGGCGTTCACGTCTTCCTTTAGTTGTTGCTGGGACAGGGCCTTTACACTCCCAACTGTTCCCACGGGCATGAAAATGGGTGTTTGGATCTCTCCGTGGTCGGTCAGAATGGTCCCAGCCCTTGCTTTAGAGCTGCTGTCAGTGCCGTTTATGGAGAATGAAAGTTCCAGGTTCTTGTATTAGCGGGCAAAAATATGCGAAATGGCTATAAGTTTTCCACAGTTGTGCAAGAGATTAAGCCTTGAAGCACAGCACTCTTAGTATTTTCGTGTTCATGTTAATACCTTGGCCCTGGATCCTGCTCGGCAGTTTTGCATTTGTTGCGTTGATCCAGCTATTCTACTATTTGTGGTTTTTCCGCAGGCTTGCATTTTTCAAGCCGGATACATCAGACAATTACCAGGAGAAACCAGTAAGTGTGGTGATTTGCGCCCGCGATGAAGCCGCTAACCTCGCAGATAACCTTCCCGGCGTGTTGGTTCAAACCTATCATTCCACCCATGAAGTGGTATTGGTAAATGATAATTCGCAAGATGAATCCAGGTATTTGCTCGAAGGACTTCATAAACAGTTCCGACAACTTAACGTAGTGGAACTGCTCCAGGAAGCCCAACTGATCCCGGGAAAAAAATTCCCCCTTTCCATGGGCATAAAATCTGCTAAATATGAAGTGGTTCTGCTGACAGATGCGGATTGTGTGCCAGCCTCTGAATTCTGGATACAAAAAATGCAGGAACCATTCGGCAACGGGATAGAAGTGGTTCTTGGTTATGGAGCCTATCAAAAAAGAAAAGGCTTCCTGAATAAACTGATCAGGTTTGAAACCTTTCATACTGCCCTTCAATACCTTTCGTTTGCATTGGCAGGGACGCCTTATATGGGCGTGGGCCGCAACCTGGCTTACAAGAAAGAACTGTTCTACCGTCACAAAGGTTTTTCTTCCCACAATCATATCCCCGGCGGCGATGACGATCTGTTCATCAATATGGCGGCAAATTCACACAATACCAAGATCGTGATCGACCCTGAGGCACACACCCTATCGGTGCCGCATACCCGCTTTAGCAGTTGGTATAAACAGAAAACACGTCATTATTCCGTGGCTAAGTTTTATAAACCGATCCATCGTTTTCTGCTCACCTTATATTCTATTTCCCAGTTCTTGTTCTACCCGCTGTTTATTGCGGCGATGTTATTGACAGATTGGAGAATCGTGCTGGGCATATTCCTGTTGCGAATGTTGGTACAGGGCGTGGTTTATTTCAAAAGCATGAAGAAGCTCAATGAAAAAGACCTTTTTCCCTGGTATATTTTCTTCGACATTGCCCTTTTTCTGTTTTATATCATGTTCTCTCCAGCCATATTTATTAAACCCAAGGTCGTGTGGAAATAACAAGACTCGCATGAACGAACAAGGCCTGCAGCTGCTGAAGAAATATTTTACAGATTTTACGGAAGAACAGGAAAGACAGTTTTCCCAGCTTGGTGATTTGTATGGGGAATGGAACGAAAAGATCAATGTGATCTCCAGGAAAGATATTGATAGTCTTTACGAAAAACATATCCTGCATTCGCTGGCCATAGCGACGATTTTTGATTTCACTCCCGCCTCTGATCTGAGAATACTTGACATTGGCACCGGGGGAGGCTTCCCCGGTCTGCCACTCGCCATCATGTTCCCCACCGTACAGTTCACACTGGTTGATTCCGTCGGGAAAAAATTGAAAGTGGTCAATGCGGTCAGTGAAGGAGTTGGATTAACAAATCTGGTCACCAGGCATTCGAGGGTGGAAGACTTGAAAGATCCGCCTTTCGATTTCATTGTATCGAGGGCAGTAGCGCCAATAAAGGACCTTTGGAAATGGGGTAAGCCTTTCGTCAATAACGACCGCAAACTCCCCGGGTTCAAAAACGGAATGATCTTCCTGAAAGGCGGAGACCTGGCCGCAGAAATTTCTGAAAGCAGGCTTCGGCCCCACACCTGGGATATTGGGGCCATTTTCGAAGAACCCTGGTTTTCAGAGAAGTACATATTGTATGTGCCCTTGTAATAGCTGCTTACCACTAAAGTGGTATTGGCTAAATACTAACTTTACATACATTTGATGATGGGACAGATTAGTGTGTGCATCGTAGAAGATAATCATGATATACTTCATGCATTGGAGCAGATCATCATGATGGACGATGGCTACAAGCTGCTTGGTTCATTCACCTCTGCTGAAGATGCCCTGATCGGTCTGCCCGTTCTTAATCCCAATGTTGTGCTTATGGATATCAACTTAGGGAAAATGAATGGGATCGAATGCGTCAAGCGCGTCAAACCCCAGAACCCCGATATCCTCTTCATGATGTGTACGGTTTATGAAGAAGATGAAAAGATCTTCGAAGCATTGGCAGCGGGTGCAAACGGGTATATCCTCAAAAAAACAGCACCTTCTAAAATGCTGGACGCCATACGCGAATTATACGAAGGAGGTGCGCCGATGAGCAGTCAGATCGCAAGGAAAGTGGTGAATGTTTTTCAAAAAGCACCTACCACCCATATCGATTCTTTATCCAATCGGGAAGCAGAGATCTTAGAACACCTGGCCAAGGGCTTATTATACAAGGAAATCGCCGCCCAATTGAACATTGCACAGGAAACGGTTAGAAAACACGTTTACCATATTTACGAGAAATTACACGTGAACAATCGCGTGGAAGCCGTAAACAAATTTTTCGGACGCTAAATGCATTCCCCCTATACCCTCTCTATGGCTCCAGCGGAGCCATTTTTTTACCATTGGATCTCAAGCTTATTATTGTTCCTGTTCACGTCCGCCATACGTTGTGAAGGATCTATTTCGGCTGCTTTGACATTAACAAGAATACCATCAATGGCAACCGTATAAACCGGGTCTGTCCATTTCCAGGGTGAATGCACAGATCTCTTTATGGTTGAATCTTCATTGGGCTTATATCCAAAACTCAGGTATTGGGGAATATGGGCAAGATGTGTAGAACCGTCTTTAAAACTGATCAACAGATCAATTGGCATTGGAACCTGACCTGTATTGTTCATCCGGATCTTTATCTTACTGCCTTCCTGCCATAAACTGTCAATACCATAGTTTATGGTCCTCGTTGTATTGACAAAGAAATCACTATACCATCCCAGTTGCATGCTACTCACGTTCTCCGCTACCCGAAGAATATCGTGATGATCCAGATGCCTGAACTTGTATTTACGGTATAGCTCCATGAAGGTGAGATGAAGGTTCTCACGGCCGATGATATATCCCAGTTGTTCAAAGAAAACCCCGCCCTTGGTATAAGAACTGGTTGCATATCCATACTTGGTCATATAATGGTCAGCATGAGTAGTGAGGGGCTCTTCATATTCAGATTTGGCCAGTTTGATATACGATGCGTAGGTTTCCCTCTGTTCATTTCCTGAGGTATCGTTATTCATAAAAGCAATCACCTTGTTCTCTGCATAGGTCGCAAAGCCCTCATCAACCCAGGGCTCATGGGCCTCATCCGTTGACATGATCATGGGGAACCAACTGTGCAGCAATTCGTGGTAGATCACTGATTCTCCCGCTCCCTTCAGCAGTGTCGCCATAGGATATTCCATACCTCCGTCTCCACCCTGGATAAAAGAAAATTGCTTGTATGGATACTTGCCGAACTGCTTCTCGATATATGGAAATGCCTTCTGCATTTTATCTGCCAGTTGTTGCCACTCCAATTCATAATTTCGAATGAACAGGCCCGCATTGTTATTAAAACTGGATTTAACCCTCGTCGGGAGGTTTGAAAAATATTTCTGCAGATGAAGTGGTGAAATCTTGTAGAACACGTGAACGATCAGCCCCTCGCGGATCTTCCTGGAAACATGTTTATAATCAGGATCTGCAGCCCAAACAAAATCGTGAACGTTAGCTGCGGTAAACTTCCAGGTCAGATTGTTTCCGGCGGGGCGGATAACTTTAACACCTGCTGCTTCATAACCATATCCTATTTCATTCGCATTAACCAGGCTTCCGGTTGCCGCAATGATATAATTTTTGTCTATGCTGATATTCACGTCGAAATCTCCCCAAACCCCATAGAATTCCCTGCCAATATAGGGGTCGGGATGCCAGCCTCTTGCATCATACTCCGCCAGCTTGGGATACCATTGCGCCATGCTGAATTTTACACCTTCTTCATTTTCGCGACCACTCCGGCGGATCTGAACAGGAACACGGGCTTCAAAATCAGCATCCAGTGTCACTTTAGTTTTTGGAAGGATGGGCTTATCCAGATATACCTTCAATATAGATTCCTGAATTTCTGTTTGCTGAATGCGGCCGTTCATTTTCAACACACTGATCTTTTGGAATCCCGTTTCATCAGACTTCAGTTTGCTGATCCGGTCAGTGACCCTGAAATCCCAGTCGTTCTTCCCATCCACCACGTGTTTACCCATTTCCCTGCTCCTCACATCCATCATGGAATTGGGTTGGAATGCGTTCCAATACATGTGGAAGTAAAGCACACTGAGCGTATCAGGGGAGTTATTGGTATACTCAATGGACTGCTTTCCTTTAACAATATTTGTAGCGATGTCAAGCGAGACATCCATTTTATATTTTACACGTTGCTGCCAATTTTCCTGGGCATAAGGTTGGAACGGAACAAGAAAGGAAAACAGGAAGATCAGCACTGGATTATTCTTCAGCATTCATTTTATTTATACCGTGCGAAATTACGTCCGGGGTATCAAACAGGAAGTTAAATCGAACGTTCTCCTTTGCCACCTACCACAATGACAATTTCCCCTTTTACCGTTTTAGCAGCGAAATGATCGTGAACTTGCTTAACAGTACCTCTGAAATTCTCTTCAAACTTTTTCGTGAGTTCACGACTTACCGAGCAAGGGCGATCTTCCCCGAACCAGGTGATACAATCCGCCAGGGTTTTTACTAACCGCATGGGAGATTCGTAAAACACCATCGTCCTTTCCTCCTCGGCCAGTTTTTTGAACATGGTTTGCCGCCCCTTCTTTAAGGGTAGAAACCCTTCGAAACAAAAACTGTTGATCGGCAGGCCGCTATTGACCAGTGCGGGAACAAAAGCAGTGGCACCGGGCAGACATTCCACCTTCACGTCCCTTTTGATACAAGCCCGAACCAGCAAAAAGGCAGGATCAGAAATGCCGGGTGTGCCCGCATCCGTAAGAAGCGCAATTTGCTTCCCATTCACCAACTGATCAACCAGATGGTCAACCACTTTATGTTCATTATGCTGATGATAAGGAGATAATGGCTTGTGAATCTGATAGTGGTTGAGCAGTACCGAAGATGTACGCGTGTCTTCCGCCAGGATAAGATCGGCCTGTTTGAGCAATTCAACAGCCCGGAAGGTCATATCTCCGAGGTTACCGATAGGTGTGGGAACGATGTACAGCATGATCAATCAACGCTGATCTCAAAAGATTCCATCACTGCATTAGCCAGCAGTTTCCTGGTAGCCTCTTCGGCTATACTGCCTGCTTCTTCTTTAGAAGAAGCATCCACCTGCAGCGTAATATGCTTCCCTATCCGCACATCTTCCACAGCGCCAAGGCCGAGGTTGTTAAGCCCTCCCAGCACTGCTTTTCCCTGCGGGTCCAGTAATTCTTTCAAGGGCATAATATTGATCTGTACGTTGTAGGTCATGCTGCTTTATTTTGAGAGAGCAAAGATAAAAGAATATAAACTATCAGGATGATGGGAACCGCCATCCAATGGAACAGGAAGATGCTGATCAGGCCAACACCGGCCAGTAGAAATTTGGACCAGTTCTGCTTGAGGTCAAAGTTTTTGAATTTCATGCTCATCAATGGCAATGAAGATACCATGAGATAACTGATCAGCAAGATGATCACGTAAAGCACCCATTTATTAAGCAGCCATTGCTGCACCCCCAAATAATTATCCAGCGCAATCAATGGGATAGATGCAATGAACAGGCCTGCTGCTGGTGCAGGCAACCCCTTAAAACTATAATGTTGCGTAGCATCAAGATTGAAACGGGCCAGACGCCAGGCTGCAGCGACAGGCAATAACACCGCCGGTAATAGGAGATAAAATGCAGTGTCTAATCCTTCCGGTTCGTAAGCATAGGACATCCGGAGCATCTGGTACATGATCATGCCAGGAGCCACTCCAAAACTTACCAGGTCTGACAGCGAATCAAGTTGTTTTCCCATTTCCGAATCTGCCCCCAGTAGCCTGGCCAGGAACCCGTCAAGGAAATCAACTACTGCTGCAAGAAAAATAAAAAACGCACCCCACTGGACCTTTTCGGGCAGATAGACTTTCCAATCTTCGCCATTATAGTTCATGATCGATTCCCCGGGCTGGAGGATGAAAATGATCGCGATGGATCCAAAAACGAGGTTAAGAAGGGTAAACAGGTTGGGAATATTCTTCATGTCAGGGAATTCATTTTTTCTTCATTAAGGCTTCGATCTCACTGGTGGTGATCGGGATGTTTTTCATCAGATCAACATTGCCATTCTTGGTGATCCAAAAATTGTTTTCAATGCGAACACCCATCTTTTCTTCTTCTATATAAATACCGGGCTCAATAGTAAACACCATTCCTGCCTTAATGGGTTCTGTGCGCGTACCAAGATCATGCACATCGATGCCCAGATGATGAGATATCCCATGGTAAAGATATTTCCGGTAGGCCCTGTTCTCTTTATCTTCATTTTTCACGTCAGCTTTTTGCAGCAGCCCGATTTTCAAGAACTGTTCGGTCGCTTCGTTTCCAACTTTATCCGTGTATTCCACAATACTGATCCCAGGCTTAAGAATAGAAGCGCCATAATAGTGAATATTTAAACAGGCATTATACACCTGTTTCTGCCGCTGGGTAAACTTTCCGTTCACGGGTACTGTGCGGGTGAGGTCAGCACAGTAACTGCCATATTCTGCTCCAAAATCCATCAGGACCAGTTCGCCATCAAGACACTCTTCGCTGTTTGAAACATAATGCAGTGTGCGCGCCCGATCTCCACTGGCAATGATCGATCCGTAGGCGGGACCTGTTGCCCTGTTTCTAAGAAACTCATGGTAGATCTCCGCTTCGATCTCATACTCCCAAACACCAGGCTTAATAAAGCCCAATAAACGCCTGAATGTTTTGTCGGTAATTTCTATCGCTTGTTTGATCACGGCTACTTCTGCGGCCGACTTAATAGCCCGGAGCTCTTTCATGATGCGCGCCGAGCGGCGGTATTGATGAAGCGGATAGCGAACCTGCATCTCGAGAGCAAATCTGTAATCACGCACCTGGATCTGGCTGGCCTTCCGGTCGTTCTCGTTGGTATTGAGATAAATGATCTCTGTTAAATGTATCCAGGACTGAAGAGGTGCCTCGATGGAATCAAGCCACACAATGGTTTCAATGCCGGATATGGCAATAGCTTCCGCTTTTCTCAGCCTTTTCCCATCCCATTTTTCTTTCAACTCATTGGGCCGAATCATCACCAGCACTTCACGGTATTTTTTTTCAGGATTTCCCGGGAACAGTACGAGCATCGAATCTTCCTGTTCTATGCCCGTTAGCCAAAAAAGATCTGAGTTCTGTTTAAACTTATAGATGGCATCACCATTCATGGGGAGCTCGTCATTGCTGTTAAAAATCGCAATGGCGGCTTTTTCCATTCGGGCAGTAAACTTTCGCCTGTTTTCTATGAAAATAGAGGAGTCGAGCCGCGGATATTTCATAACACGCAAGTTAATCAATTGACTAATTAGCTAATTGACTGATTGGCTAATTCTTCTCCGCAGTAGACTCATCAATTAAGGCATTAAACGAACAGGCACCTTCTATAGAAGTAATCCTTGACAGCCAGTAGCTAATTAGACAATGAGCCAATCAGCTAATTAGCTAATTGAAAAGAGCCAATTAGCCAATCTAAAAAAATAGATGCCGTTTAATCGCTGCCGGGATACCTTCAGAACAAACTAACAATTGTTAGTGATTTTAGAATTTTATGAATAACTAAATCCAATTAGCATGAATTTCATAAAATATTCGTCAAATTATCGCTTTCTTTAAAGAACTTTTAAATATTTACCTTTGACCCTCAATTGTGTTCCCTATGGCGATTCCCGTTTCCAAACAAATGATCCCTGGACAGAAATTGTTGCAGCTGGGCCTGAAGCATACCGACCGGATACACTATCAGGCAAATGTTGAGTGCCTTGTACATGCAACCCTCCAAAGAAAAGAAGGTGAATTAAACGACACGGGGGCACTCGTCATCAACACCGGAAAATTTACCGGACGTTCCCCAAAAGATAAATTCATCGTAAAGGACAGTTACTCAGCGAACCTGGTGCATTGGAACGAATTCAACATTCCGATCTCAGAGAAATACTTCGACATCATCTTTAAAAAAACGACTGAACACCTGGGCTGCTGCCCCGAATTGTGGATCCGAGACTGTTATGCCTGTGCCGATCCCGATTTCAGGATCAACGTGAGAGTGATCAACGAGAAACCAGCCGGTAGCCTGTTTGCGTACAACATGTTTCTTCGCCCTACAGAAGAAGAATTAAACAATTTTCAACCGCAATGGCATGTGCTTTCCGCTCCCGACCTGAAATTGGATCCGGAAGAAACGGGTGTAAGACAATCGAATGCAGCAGTGATCAGTTTCCGTCACCGCATGATCATCATTGCCGGCACAGGCTATACCGGAGAAATAAAAAAAGGAATTTTTACCATACTCAACCTGGTGCTCCCAATTGAAAAAAACGTGCTTAGCATGCACTGTTCCGCCAATATGGGGGATGAGGGCGACACAGCGTTGTTCTTTGGGTTGAGCGGAACCGGAAAAACAACACTGAGCGCGGACCCCTTCCGAAAATTGATCGGTGATGATGAGCATGGCTGGCATGACGAAGGAGTGTTCAATTTTGAAGGTGGATGCTACGCAAAATGCATTGACCTTACCGAAGAAAAAGAACCTGAAATATTTAATGCTATCCGGCCCGGTGCACTGGTTGAAAACACGAGATTTTTTCCGGGCACAACTACAATAGATTTCAGCGATGCCAGCGTTACAGAAAATACCCGGGTCTCATACCCGATCGACTATATCTCAAATGCCCTGGAACCATCAACGGGCGGACATCCCAAAAATATTTTCTTTCTAACCTGCGATGCCTATGGCGTGCTGCCACCTATTTCAAAATTGACCCCGGAACAAGCTATGTACCAGTTTATCACAGGATATACGGCCAAAGTTGCGGGAACGGAAACCGGTGTCACTGAGCCGAAAGCAACATTCAGCGCATGTTTCGGAGCTCCTTTCTTACCCCTCCACCCGGGGAAGTATGCTGCTATGCTGGGTGAAAAAATGAAATCTTCCGAAGCCAATGTATGGCTTGTGAATACCGGGTGGACAGGTGGTCCTTATGGTAAGGGAACAAGGATGAAACTCAGCTATACCCGCGCCATGATCACCGCTGCGCTCGAAGGTCGGTTAAATGATGTACGCTTCGAGTCCTTACCCATTTTTAATCTGTCGATACCTGTTTCCTGCGATGGCGTGCCTTCTGAATTACTAAACCCCCGGTCTACCTGGGAGGACAAGGAAAGTTATGACCGGCAGACCAAAGAACTGGCCACTTTATTTATCAGGAACTTTCAAAAATATGCGTCCGGTGTTTCTGAAAACATTCTGTCAGCAGGTCCAACTATTTAGCGGTCTTATCGATTGTTTGCTTGTATCCCCGTCAGTCGTGGCGGGGATCTTTTTTTCCCATTATTCCTAAAACAATCCATATAACTGTGAATCGATCTTGCTGATGATCTCACCAAGATGCTCATCACTCTCCGCGAATTTATTCTTGTCAACATTGATCACCAGCAGGGGGCCTTCTTTATATCCCTCGATCCACTTGTTATAATATTCATTCAGACGCTTAAGGTAATCGAGCCTTATATTTTCTTCATACTCCCTGCCCCTTTTTTGAATCTGGCCAACGAGCGTAGG
>JANMHK010000406.1:0-9298 GCA_031375135.1 Sphingobacteriales bacterium
CTTCCATCCACAACAAGCCTGGGCTCAGTTTCCTTAAGTTTTATATCGATCTCCTTTTCACAGGACATCAGGAACAGAGCGGAGATTAAGTAGATGGTAAATCGGAGGCTGCGGTGAAATGTCATATCAGTCGTAAAGGTACTTCACAAAAAACCCCGGCCAAAAGGCCGGGGCTTAGTTTTTTAGATTGGATCATCCCAGATATGCCTTTAGGGCATTGCTGTAACGGGCTTTTTGTAATCGCTTGATCGCTCTTTCTTTGATCTGACGGATACGTTCTTTGGTAAGATCATACTTTTGTCCGATCTGCTCAATGGTTACTCCGTTTTCACCATCAAGACCGAAATAAGCATTCACGATCTCTGCTTCACGGGGACTTAATGATTTCAGAACCCTGCGGATCTCAGCACGTAATGAGTCTTTCATTACATCATCGTCCGTGTCATCACCACCTTGCAGCAAATCTCCCATAGCTACATCTTCTGCTTCGTGCACGGGTGCATCCAGCGAAGTGTGCCTGGTATTACTCTGAAAGATGTTGTTGATCTCTGTTTCACTCATTTCGAGTAATTCAGCAAGTTCTTCAGTTGAAGGCTCACGCTCATGCTCCTGTTCGAAAGCCATGTAAGCTTTGTTAGCCTTATTGTACGTGCCAATTTTGTTTTGAGGCAGGCGGACTAATCTGCCCTGCTCTGCCAACGCCTGCAGAATGGATTGGCGAATCCACCAAACGGCGTAAGAGATGAATTTAAAACCTTTTGTTTCGTCGAAACGCTGGGCTGCTTTTATCAAACCAAGGTTTCCCTCGTTGATCAGGTCGCTAAGAGATAAACCCTGATGCTGATACTGCTTAGCCACAGATACCACGAACCTGAGATTCGCTTGCACCAACTTGTTCAATGCCTTCTGGTCGTTCATTTTGATCCGCTGCGCCAAAATGGTCTCCTCTTCAGGAGTGATCATTGAAATTTTAGAGATCTCCTGCAGATACTTCTCAACCGCTTGTGAGTCCCGATTGGTAATCTGTGTTGCTATCTTTAGTTGCCTCATACTTGATTGTTGTTCAACTCGCGTTAAACGTTTTAGTTGTAAGACCAAAACTGCCGGGAAAAAGTTGCCAATGATACGTTATAATTTGAATAAACTCGTCCGTGCAGTCTGCAAATCTACTCAGCAGTTTTTACTTTTCATAGTCCGTGTGGAAAAAAGGTTGAAATCGGTTATTACTTTCCCCGGTCTAACTAGTACAAATTCTGGTATTCTTTGTTCGAAAAAGGGCATGTTAAACTAATTTAGCGCCCATGACGATTGATTTTAGGTCCGATACGGTCACACGCCCAACTCCCGCTATGCTTGATTTTATGCATAAAGCGCCGGTCGGGGACGATGTTTTCTCTGAAGACCCTTCGATAAATCACCTGGAACGGCTTTCCGCTGACATTTTCGGATATGACACTGCAATTTTCTGTCCAAGCGGTACAATGACCAACCAAATCGCTATAAAATGCCATACCAGCCCAGGTGATGAGGTCATTTGTGAGAAATATTCCCATATATATCAATACGAAGGTGGCGGCATAGCCTTTAATTCAGGGGCCTCCGTGCGATTGATCGACGGGGACAGGGGCCGGGTGACCAGTCAGCAGGTGCTGGAAAGTATCAACCCTGACGATCTTCACAAGCCTGTTTCCCGGATGGTAGGACTTGAAAACTCCTGCAATCGGGGTGGTGGCAGTTGTTATGATTTGAAACAAATCGGGAAGATCAGAGAAGTCTGCCAGGCCCATGGACTGATCCTTCATTTAGACGGTGCCAGATTGTTTAACGCCATGATCGCAAAACAAGAAGACCCTAAGGAATATGGCCGCCTGTTTGATAGCGTCTCCATCTGTCTCAGCAAAGGATTAGGCGCTCCGGTAGGTAGCTTATTGTTAGGCTCCGAAGCACTGATCAGAAAAGCGCGCCGAATCCGAAAAGTTTTCGGTGGTGGGATGAGGCAGGCCGGGTATCTGGCGGCGGCTGGCATTTATGCGTTGGAAAATCACGTGGAAAGATTAGGCCAGGATCATCTTCACGCCAAAATGATTGAAGAAGCTCTAAGAGAGAAAGAATTTATAGACATCATCCTCCCTGTAGAAACGAATATCATCATTGCCTCATTTCGTCAGCCATATTCGCCGCAAGATTTCCTGAACGCGATGAAGAGCGAAAACATTCTGTTGTTCGCCATATCCGCGACACAGGTCAGGTTGGTGCTTCATTTAGATATCACACCGGTAATGGTGGAAAGAACCATAAACGCAATAAAAAAATTATAACGATGTTCCCATTAGTATCACCGAACAAAACTGTAGCCTGGAAGAAACTGGAAGATCACTACCACCAACTGAAGAACCAGCACATGCGGACCATGTTTAATGAAGACAGTGGCAGGTTTAACAAGTTCAGTCTCTGTATTGGTGAAATCGTTTTTGATTATTCAAAAAATATAATCACGGAACAGACCATCTCCCTGCTCTCTGAGCTTGCTGATGAATGCGGTTTATCCGATGCTACTGAGGCCATGTTCAACGGGGAAAGAATCAATAAGACGGAAAATCGTGCGGTCTGGCATGTAGCATTGAGAAACCGTTTTGATCACCCGATGATCCTCGACGGCAAAGATGTGATGCCCCAGGTTCAGAAAGTACTTGAGCAAATGAAAACCTGCTGTGAACAGATCCACAGTGGAAGCTGGACCGGATACACCGGCAAGAAGATCAGAAATATTGTAAACATCGGGATTGGCGGATCAGATCTCGGTCCCGTGATGGTCACCGAAGCATTGAAGCCATATTGGAAAAAAGATATCGAGGTGTTCTTTGTTTCTAATGTCGACGGTACGCATATCGCGGAAACCCTGAAGAAAATTAATGCCGAAGAAACATTGTTTCTCATTGCATCAAAAACATTTACCACACAAGAGACCATGACCAATGCCCATACGGCGAGGAATTGGTTCCTTGAATCTGCCAGAGATGAAAGCCATATTGCAAAACATTTCGTTGCCCTGTCCACCAACGAAAAAGAAGTGGTGAAGTTCGGCATTGACAAGAACAACATGTTTGAATTCTGGGATTGGGTGGGTGGAAGATATAGCCTTTGGAGTGCGATAGGTCTATCCATTGCCCTTACCATTGGGTACGAGCATTTCGATGAGTTATTGCGTGGAGCCAACAATGTTGATGAGCATTTCAGAAAAACTCCATTCCGTCAAAACATACCGGTACTCATGGGTTTGATCGGGATATGGTACACTAATTTTTACGGCGCAGAGAGTGAGGCAATTTTACCCTACGATCAATACATGCACCGTTTTGCAGCCTATTTCCAACAGGGAAACATGGAAAGCAACGGAAAATATGTCGATAGAAATGGTCATCCGGTAACCTATAAGACAGGGCCCATTATTTGGGGTGAACCAGGCACTAATGGTCAACACGCGTTCTACCAGTTGATCCATCAGGGGACAAGACTTATTCCTTGTGATTTTATCGCACCTGCCATCAGTCAGAATCCAATAGGCGATCATCATATCAAGCTGCTTTCAAATTTCTTTGCGCAGACTGAAGCCTTGATGAACGGCAAAACAGCAACGGAAGTAGCTGCCGAATTAGGCTCCTTATCTGAAGCGGAGCGAGAGGCTTTATTACCCTTCAAAGTGTTTGAAGGAAACAGACCTACCAATTCATTTCTCGTAAAAAAGATCGACCCCTTTGCATTGGGTCAGCTCATTGCGATGTACGAACATAAGATCTTTGTGCAAGGGGTAATCTGGAACATTTACAGCTTTGACCAATGGGGTGTGGAACTGGGAAAACAACTGGCCAATAAGATCCTGCCAGAACTACAAGGTGATGAGAAAGTGCATACGCACGACTCGTCCACCAATGGACTCATCAACGTCTACAAGATCATGAGAGAAGGCTGATCCGCCTTTATTGCTTGATAAATTTCAGAACTTCCCTCGTGTCACCGTTGAACTGGATCAGATAGACACCGGGCTTGAGCCTGTTAACTTCGTATATGCGATGCCGTTGTATTCCTTTCGGCAGAGTAAACTGAGATTGTACGTTCCCTGTGATATCGATGATCCTGACGGTCGTCAATGTTCTTAAAAGCAGAAATTCAAGATCGAGGTGAGTTGTCGCCGGATTGTTCAGAATTCTGACTGAAGAGGATCTGTTAAGGTTTGCACGCACTTCAACGATCTGCGAGTAAGTAAATTTTTCGTCTTTGTCGTACTGCTTTAACCGATAATATACGCTCCCTGCGCTGACATTTTTGTCGGTGTACCTGTAAGCGGTTTTTATGTTTTCAGCACCCCTGGCTTTTTCTGAAGCGATATCGCTGAATTGAGTTCCATTGCTTGAGCGCTGGATCACAAAACGATCAGTATGTTGTTCTGAGGCTGTTTCCCATTCAAGCAAATTGTCGGACCCCATGTTTCTACCTACGAATCTGCTCATTTGCAGTGGAAGCAGGAAGGATGGTTCTATGTAGATCGGATAATCCTCTGCTTGTCCATACACCGGGTTTTGGCAAGCCGACCCGATGGCGGTTGTGCCATAAAGGGTAGCAATATCATCTATGATACGCAGCTTAATCACGGTATTTGTTACAGCATCGGCTGGCACTGCAAAATTACCGGTGACCTTAACTGTTGTTCGTGAGGAGGGTATGGTGGATTCCGAGAAACTGATAATCTGTTCAGTGGCATTATCAAACACACCATTGTTGTTGAAGTCTAACCAGCCCTTCATCTGTTCCGCATTTACGCCATATAAGGTGACGTCCATTGAATAGGTACTTCCCTGTTGCAAGGTGATCAGCGAATGGCAATCTGTTCCGTTATTCTTATAACCGCCTTCATCAGCGGGTGTGGTGGAGATGACAGTTCTTCCGGCCAGGTCCAACTGCATTACGCCTGCATAATAACCTGCCATGCCAGTTGCCGAGGTAACGGGAGTACAGGATGCACTAGCCGGTGGCGTATACGGGGTAACCGGATAAAGGCTGGCCAGTGCATAGGAAGAACTCAGACTTTTTCGAAAAGGCCCCGCTGCTGCAGCCAGCATACGATTTTTCTGACCCAGTGTGAACAAGGTATAGCAGGACGTATAGTTCATGAAATTGCTCTCGGTATTGATGCTGTAGGGAAGGCCGTTACAGGTATTTGTACCCGTCCTGCATGTGTTAGAAGGCGAAGTGATTGGATCCGTGTCGCAAACTTTATCGCCATCCGTTGCACAATTTGCGTTAGTCACGCATGTGGAGGTGCTCCCTTCAAAAACATGGTAGAGGTCAAAAGCATGACCCATTTCGTGAGGTAAGGTTTTCCTACCAGTCTTCATGGCTGTGGCCAGGATGACGGTGCCATCCATGGTCGAAGATGAGCCCGGGAAATAAGCAAAGCCGGCAATATAACTTCCCGAAGTGCCATCACTGCCATCAATCCGGTTAACCATCCAGATGTTGTAATAGGTTGACGGGTCCCAACGACTTAAATTCTTTACATTGATTTCAGAGGCACCAGTAGTAGCTGAGACGTTTACACCATTGGTGGCGTAATTTGCCAATGAAGATCCATTCAGGCGGACAATTCCGGTAGTTGGATTACAGTTCACGTCACGGGTCGCCAGGGCAAACTGTATCTGGACGTCTCCCACACCCTGTATGCCAGGATATGAGCCGTCATACACCTGGTTCAGGTAAGCGATGGCGCCCTGGATGTCGGCGTCTGAAGGATTATAAATAGTGCCGACGGCCCCGCCGGTGTGGATTACATGCACTACAACCGGAATATTATAGATCGCCGCGCTTACGGCAAGAGCCTGATTTAATTGAGGGCCCTGATTGTTTGTCTGCGCCATCCCACTGCGCTGAATAAAATCGGTAGTGAATTTCTCCTGCGCTTCTACATTCTTTCGGTAAGATTCGCTGTTCCTGAGATTCTTTTTATGCACCACTTCAAATCCACATCTTTCCTGGGCAGAAAGGCCTAACTGCCACAGAATGAGCAGCGTGAGTAGGATATTGGACCGTTGGAGCATGTGCTAATAACGTAAAAACAGGAGCACGCGTATGCAGGAATAAAAAAACCCTCTGCTGAGGGTTCGTAACTGATTGATTACCACTTGTCTACTTCTTCTTCGGGGCCTGCCGGTGGCGGAATTGATTCGGCCGGCGCCTCGTCAGCCACTGCGGCGGCAGTAACTATGTCAACTTCTTCCCTATGTTCCGCAGATCCCACGTGTTCCATATCTTGTTCGCCGTCGTTTTCGTGATTGAACGCATCAAAGTCAAAATCGGGCATCAGGTCTGTTTTTACGTAGTCAACAGCTTCGCCCAGTGCTTTAATGAACTTATTGAAATCTTCTTTATACAGAAAGATCTTGTGCCTGTCATATCCATCATCATTGAAACGTTTACGACTTTCTGTGATGGTCAGGTAGTAATCGTTGCCCCGGGTTGTCCTTACATCAAAGAAATAAGTTCTGCGCTTCCCTGCACGTATACGTTTGCTATATACGCTCTCCATTCGTTTGTCGTTGTTTTCGTACGCCACAGTGGTTGAATTTTTGTTTTTGTTTGGTTCGTTCAAAGTTGACCTTTCAAAGATAATTATGTTTTTGAATTGTCAAAATTTCGTTAAGGTTTTTTGAAAGTCTTAAAATGTGGCTTTCAGTACTCGGGAAGGACCTCATCCGCATCAGGTGAAGCCTGTTGTCTGCAGTAGAGATCCGCGTAATAACCATCTTTTCCCAACAGCTCCTGGTGGGTGCCCTGCTCAATGATTCGTCCATCTTCCATGACTACAACCAGATCAAATTGAAGCAGGCTGAATATCCGGTGTGTGATGATGATCGCCGTCTTCTGCTCCAACAGTTCATAGAGGGCTTTGAGGATCTGTTTCTCCGTTTTGGCATCTACAGCACTCAGGCAGTCGTCAAAAATCAGCAAGGAGCTGTTTTTGATGAGCGCCCTGGAAATGGATACCCTTTGCTTTTGTCCACCACTAAGTGTTACGCCCCGCTCCCCTACCATGGTGTGGTACTGTTGCGGGAAATGAAGAATTTCTTGTTCCACATTAGCCTGACGGGCTGCTCTAACTACTTGCTCATTATTCACCTCGGGCATTCCGAAAGCGATATTGTTGGCGATGGTATCTGAAAACAGGAAGGCTTCCTGCGAGATATAACCAATTTGTCGGCGCAAGGAGGACAAGTTGTATTTGCGAATATCCACTCCGTCTATCTCAATACTGCCTTGTTGGGGATCGAACATACGCAGCAACAATTGGGCAAGCGTGGATTTACCACTTCCTGTTTTCCCAACGATAGCGATCTTCTGCCCGCTTTTTATGTAAAGGTCGAGCTGGTCAATGGCCTTAATGCCGGTGTGTTCGTAGGTGAAGGAGAGGTTGCTGATCCTTATATCTCCCGATATCTGTATGTCGATTGCGGACTCCGGACTGCGAACATCCGGTTTGGTATCCAAAAATTCGTTCAATCTTTTTTGTGATGCCGAAGCACGCTGGATCATGCTGGCTACCCATCCTAACGCACTCACCGGGAAAGTCAGCATGTTGATATATACTACAAACTCAGCGATGGTACCGGCAGAGATCTTGTGCTGGATCTGGTACAGTCCGCCCATCATGATAGTCAGCAATGTACTCACCCCGATCAACAGGCCGATTGATGGGAAATAAATGGCTTCCACTTTGGCGAGGTTGATGGCGCTTTTGCGGTATGATTCGCTGTTCTGCTCAAAGAATTTAAACATCGCAGATTCCTGCACGTAAGATTTGATCACCCTGATCCCTGAGTAAGATTCCTGAGCATTGGTGGTTAGGGCGCTGAGCTGGGCCTGAATCCGTTCGCTCTTTTTATTGATGAGGGTATTGACGTAGTAAATGGTGACCGCCAGTATCGGCAACGGCGCAAGGGTATATATGCTCAGCATAAGATCTTTGCTGAACATATAGTACAAGGATAGGCCAATGAGCACCACCAGGTTGATCAGGTACATGACGGCGGGTCCTGTATACATCCGAACACGGCTGACATCCTCTGCCATCCTGCTCATGAGATCGCCCGTGCTGTGGGTTTTATAAAACTGCGCATCCAGCACCTGGTAGTGCTGGTAAATGTCGTTTTTCTGGTCAAACTCGATATGCCTACTCATAACAATGATGGTCTGGCGCATCAGGAACATGAAAAATCCACGGAGCAGGGCCAATACCATCAGGATAATGCCTGTGTACAAGATCAATTTTGAGAAAGGAAGCTGGTAAAAATCAAATTTGGCAGTAAACCATTGAACCAGGGGATCTACTGCGCCTTTCGAAGCCCGTATTTGCTCAGGCGGCGTGTTCGCGATCAGGCTTATCCTTTGAGAGACCTTGTCAACCACGTAACCAGTAACCTGGGGAGCAAGAATGCCAAAATAATTGGAGACGATGATAAAGATAAAGCCCAGCGACAGGCGCCAGCGGTATTTCCAGAAGTATTTGTTGACTGATTTGAGATGATTCAAGCTGCGAAATTATATCCTTAATTCCGATTCACGGAAAGATATTGAAGAAGGATCTTCTTAATAAAAATGAACCATACGGAACGATCGCCCATGAACAGCATGGGAAGAACAAACCGACGTTTCAAAAGCATTAGCTAAAATAATTTATGGGGCTGAAATACAGATGGGTGCTCGTTTAAATCGATAAGGATATAACAATTACAGAAGGTTTTTTTGGTAAAACAACCTCAGCGTGTATTTTTGCGCCGGAGAGATGGCAGAGCGGTTTAACGCGGCGGTCTTGAAAACCGTTGACTGTAATAGGTCCGGGGGTTCGAATCCCTCTCTCTCCGCAAAGCTTAAAAAGCCCCGTGCGCAGCACCGGGCTTTTTTGTTGTAAGGCGAGTCTGAGCCGCAGGCTCAAGTGAGCGTTACGGCAAAAAAGACCGCTGCCACGAAGTGGCGGGGCTACTTAGGGTTTGCCGCCCCCTACATCCGGATCATGAAATAATCCCTCTCCCTCCGCTGGGAGGGATGATTGAAGAATCATCCCCCTTTTTTTTATAAATGAGTACCCCTTTTTCTCTCATTAGCAGGGAGTTATGTGAAAGGATCGGTATCGTTGTAGGTGTTCGATAGATACTTTGTGGTGCCTTCAGTTGTTATTTCTTCCGGGTATTCATAATTCATTCATCCAGCGAAAATGTATTGGCATTTTAAACTGCGTATGTACGCTTTA
>JANMHK010000420.1:0-1895 GCA_031375135.1 Sphingobacteriales bacterium
TCCTACGCTTAAAGCCATTGACACCGGGAAGTCCATAGCCCTCGCCAACAAGGAAACGCTGGTGGTGGCAGGTGATATCGTAATGCAAAGAGCAGTTGAAAAAAGAGTACCTGTCATTCCGGTTGATTCAGAGCATTCGGCGATCTTTCAATGCCTGGTGGGCGAAACCAGGAACCGGATCGAGAAGATCGTGTTAACTGCTTCAGGTGGCCCCTTCCTCGGTAAGAAGCCAAATTACCTGGTCAATGTAAAAAGGGAACACGCCTTGCAACATCCGAACTGGAGCATGGGGGCAAA
This sequence comes from Sphingobacteriales bacterium, assembly GCA_031375135.1. Taxonomy (GTDB): domain Bacteria; phylum Bacteroidota; class Bacteroidia; order Chitinophagales; family Chitinophagaceae; genus Pollutibacter. The sequence continues at coordinate 298 of JANMHK010000420.1, forward strand.
GATCACCATCGATTCTGCCACCCTGATGAATAAAGGGCTTGAAATGATTGAGGCCAAATGGCTGTTCAACCTGACGCCCGAGCAGATTCAGGTGGTGGTTCATCCCCAAAGCATCATACATAGTATGGTACAATTTGCAGACGGCAGCATCAAGGCACAAATGGGATTGCCGGATATGAAACTTCCCATTCAGTATGCCCTTGCATTTCCGGTAAGGATATCTAACGATTTTCCGCGTTTTGATTTTTCAAAATCTTCCCAATTAACTTTTGAACCTCCGGATGTAAGAACATTTCGCAACCTGGCCCTCGCGATGGATGCCTTACATAAGGGGGGAAATTTACCCTGCATTCTCAATGCCGCTAACGAACTGGCGGTCTATGGATTCTTGAAGAATCGTATCGGGTTTCTGGATATGACCGAAGTAATTGAAAGAACGATGGAGAAAATGACCTATATCGCTACGCCTACGCTTCAGGAATATTTTGACAGCGATGCAGAGGCTCGTAATTTTGCGGCTTCTTTAATCAACTTATAATCAGGTTAACGTTAAACTGGGAAGTCGGAGTCTGACCATCGGCTTTTGACTTCTCAAGTAATTAAAAATATGATCACAACACTTCTAGAAATAAACTGGTCCGCCGTTGGATTGCAGGCAGGTCAACTCATCCTGTCTCTTTCGATCCTGGTAGTGATGCACGAACTGGGGCATTTTATTCCGGCTAAGATCTTTAAATGCAGGGTCGAAAAATTTTATCTTTTTTTTGATCCATGGTTCTCCGTTTTCAAAAAGAAAATTGGTGATACGGTATATGGTATCGGCTGGCTTCCGCTTGGGGGCTATGTGAAGATCGCCGGTATGGTGGATGAGAGCATGGACAAGGAACAAATGAAGATGCCTGCCCAACCCTGGGAGTTTCGCAGCAAGCCAGCCTGGCAGCGGCTGATCATTATGATCGGCGGTGTTACCGTAAATGTATTGCTTGCATTTTTGATCTATGCCATGATCCTGTTCACCTGGGGCGAAACAAAACTCCCTACAAATAACCTTACTGACGGCATATGGGCCGTTGACAGTTTGTCGATGGAAATCGGATTGAAAACCGGCGATAAGATCATTGCGGTGAACAACAAGCCGGTGCAGTATTTTGAAGACCTGAATGCACAGTTGCTTCTTGGCGAAACCATCACCGTTGAAAGAAACGGAGAAAAGAAAGATATTGCCATACCGGTCAATTTCATTGAACAAATCGTTGAAAAAGGAAAACGTTCTGCACTGGTTCTTCCGCGTATCCCTGTTATCGTGGGTGAAGTTTCAGATTCTTTGTATGCAAAAAAAGCTGGCTTAAAAGCGAACGATATCATTAAAGGGATCGATGGCAGGGAGATCAAATATTTTGATGAGATCAAGCCCATGCTCTCGGGCCGAAATGGCGATACCATTGCGCTTACTGTGGAAAGGGATGGTAAGCAAGTTGCCCTTCAAACCATTTTAAGTAAGGACGCCTCCATCGGATTTTTTCCCATTATGCCTGGTATGGACGACCTGAGAAAAATGAATACCTACCAGTTTGAGAAACGAGATTATGGATTTTTTG
>JANMHK010000423.1:0-2957 GCA_031375135.1 Sphingobacteriales bacterium
TTTCCATAGCCGGGCCAACCTGGAACATAGCTGGTTTGAAAAATGGCGGCACGATCTTCCCTGGGTGGAAATGCACCTGGTGATCGGCAATCACGATGTGCTTAAGGCGGAGGATTACCAGCAGATGAACCTTATCGTCCATCTTCACGAGTATATCATCGAAGATTTTTGCTTTGTTCACGATATACACCCCGAGGATATGATGTTGAACCGGTATTATATATCGGGCCACATTCATCCAGGCATCCGTATTCTTGGGCCCGGCAGGCAAAGCCTTAGATTTCCCTGTTTTTATTTCACGCCAGCATTCGCTGTGCTTCCTGCATTTAGCCTCTTCACAGGCATCGCCCTCATTGAACCAAAACAAGGTGAGAATGTTTTTGCGATCGTAGAGAATAAACTCATTTTAGTGAATTCATGAAGATCGCTTTCGCACCCATTTATGCGCACCCATTGCCAGACGGCCATCGTTTCCCGATGCTCAAGTATGAACTGATCCCCGAACAGTTATTGCACGAGGGGACCATTACCGCTGCTGATATCTTTTCGCCAGAACCCTGCCCGGACGATATCGTACTGTTAACGCATGATCGGGAATATCTTCTTAAACTAAAAGAACAGCGATTGTCCCACAGTGAGCAACGAAAGATCGGGTTTCCCCAATCGCCTGAATTAACCTTAAGGGAACTCATGATAACGCAGGGCACTATTGATTGCTGTCATCATGCGTTTAACGATGGAATAGCCTTTAACGTTGCCGGAGGTACCCATCATGCTTTTGCAAATAGGGGCGAGGGGTTTTGTCTGCTGAACGACATGGCTATTGCTGCCAATTACCTGCTTTCGCGCAAGTTAGCCCGGAGTGTAGTGATCATCGATCTCGATGTGCACCAGGGGAATGGTACGGCCAGCCTATTTAAAGGAGTGGACGAAGTATTTACATTCAGTATGCATGGGGCCCACAATTATCCTTTTCACAAAGAAGAGTCAGATCTTGATGTACCTCTTCCGGATGGGATCCTGGACGATGAATATTTGAACTTGCTGAACAAGCACCTGACTATTATTTTGGAAGATTTCAAACCGGATTTTGCTTTTTATCTTTCGGGCGTTGACATACTTTCTACGGATAAATTCGGGAAGCTGAAAATCACAACAGCCGGATGTCGTACAAGGGATGAAATTGTTTTTCGGAAACTGTCAGAAAAGAATATTCCATGCACCGTAGCCATGGGTGGCGGTTATTCTCCTGATATCCGGCACATCGTAGATGCGCATTGCAATAGTTTCAGGGCAGCCAGATTTATCTACGGGTAGCTTATTTCTTAGGTGCCTTTTTTTCTTCGGGAGCCAAGTTATTCTCTTTTTCGATCTGCTTCATCGTTATGTCGGCCCATTCAGTAAGTGCAGTCCTTTCATCACTGGAGAGCATGGCGTTCTTATGGATCCAGGTATAACTTTCTAAGGGCATTTCACCTTCCTCCAATATTTCTATCATTTCTCCCAGTTTATGTCGGGCTTTTTTAGGAGAATAAGCCAGGAACTCAGAAAAATTAAGCTCTTCTTTTCCCTCGTTTACGTGGTTCTGTAACCAAAGTCCTACCGGTTGGATATTAGTATACCACGGATAAACGGTGTTATTGGAATGGCAGTCGTGACACGCTTTTTCAATTATCCCGGCAACGGGCTCAGAAACTGCATATTTATTGGAAATATAATTGGGTGATTTTCCCTCAGAGATATTTTTGGTGGGTCTTATGAATTGAATGAGAAGAAATGCAACCAGAAGGCCTAACAGGATCTTTCGAATCATAAAAAGGTTTTATTTGAATTGTTGTTCGGCTACAGAGATGGATTCGGGTTTTCCCACATCGACCACTACATCTCCAGTGTGGTCGTACACATAGATATCTTCAGTTTTTGCCAGATCAAGATAGGTATCAATAATGGAAAATTTTCCCCTCTCCCTGATCTTTTTCAGCATAGCTGGTTCTATGACGTGGACGCAAGTGAATGCACCCTTATATGTGATGCCGTTTGTCCTGGATATCTTTTGTTCCCCGGTCAGATTATTTTCCCAACCGGTCAGTAAATGATGTTCATTAAAGAGGAAATTCCGGGAAGTTTTGCGCCCGGTGACGGCCAGTGTTGCCAATCCTTTTTTTTCGAGATGGTACCGATATATTTTTTTGAGGTCGAGGTTGGTCAGAATGTCCGCGTTCATAACAAAGAAAGGTGAAGGGGCATCTTCAAAAAACCATGATGCATGAAGCAGGCCTCCACCTGTTTCAAGTGGCTCTTCCTTTTCGTGCGAGATACTGATGTTTAGCCCGAAATAATCTTTTTCCTCGAGAAATTTGATGATCTGATCCGCGAAATGATGCACGTTAATAAGCACATCTGATATGCCATAACTTGCCATGTACTCAAGATTTCTCTGCAACAAAGGTTTGCCGTTGACTGGCGCAAGTGCTTTCGGATGCAGGTCCGTAAACGGTTTGAGCCTGCTGCCAAGTCCTGCAGCAAAGATCATAGCCTTCGTTCCTACCGGTATCTGCATGTTATTGGGGTATGTTATTCCACTGTTTTAATTCCTGCTCCCGATGGTGTACCACAGTCTTTACATTGAATTTTTCTACCAGGTGCTCGGCCAGTTTATCTGCCGCATATACAGAGCGGTGCTGTCCCCCTGTGCACCCAAAACTTACCGTAAGGCTGGAAAAGCCGCGTTCGATATAGTCTTCGACGGATATATCAACCAGGGAATATACGTGCTGTAGAAAAGACGGCATTTTTGTTTTGTGGATCAGGAATTCCTGCACAGGTTTATCACGTCCTGTTTTTGTTTTGAACTCCTCCAACCTTCCGGGATTCAGAATACCCCTGCAGTCGAACACGAAGCCTCCGCCGTTTCCCGAGTTGTCTTCCGGGATGCCAGATTTATATGAAAAGCTTTG
>JANMHK010000450.1:0-2075 GCA_031375135.1 Sphingobacteriales bacterium
GGCCATGGCCATATTCACGGCATGGGTAATATGCTGATGAGTTTAAATCTCATGCACGTAAAAAACTGGGACGAGATCGTATCCCTGGTAGCAGAAGCTGCAAAAAAAGCGAAACCAGGTGAGTGGATCATAGGCAGGGGCTGGCACCAGGAAAAATGGGATCATCCGCCAACAAAGAATTTTATGGGCTATCCCTACTATCAGGATCTGGATCAGGTTGCACCCAATAACCCTGTCATACTGACGCATGCGAGCGGACATAGTTCGTTTGTGAATGGAACAGCGCTCCAAATGTCGGGGATTACGGAAGCAACGCCAAATCCTGCTGGTGGCGATATTGTGAAGGATAAAGAGGGGAAGATCGTAGGTGTTTTGGAAGAACGTGCTCAGGGCCTTGTTGGGAATGCAATGAAGGAATGGAGGAACAAAAAATCAGTAGAGGAACGTCGTGCTATATGGGAAAAAGAAATTCAGTTGGCAGAAAAAGAATGCCTTCGAAATGGCGTAACCAGTTTTGCCGATGCGGGCTCATCCTTTGAGCAGGTTGCCTACATGAAAGACCTCGCAGAAAAAGGAAAGCTGAGTATCAGGCATTGGTTAATGGTTCGGGAACGTTTGGATGCGTTGAAAAACAACGCGTCAGTATTCCCGATTGTTGACGCCGGTAATTCGCATCTTACCGTGAAGGCGATCAAAGTCTCACTGGATGGAGCTCTCGGCTCTTATGGTGCCTGGTTTTTAGAACCCTATGCGGATCGAAAAAACTTCTACGGCCAGAATACTTTTGACACTACTGAGCTTCGAGGTATCGCGGCGTTCGCCTGGGATAAAAACCTGCAACTCTGTGTGCATGCTATTGGAGACAGGGCGAACCGCGAAACCATAAATATTTTCAGCGAGCAGATCGTTAAAAATAAAACCAAAGATCATCGCTGGCGGGTTGAGCATGCACAGCATGTGAATCCGGCGGAGATACCACGTTTTGCTGAATGGAAGATCATTGCTTCTATGCAAGGCATTCATTGTACGTCTGATGCTCCTTTTGTGATCAAGAGACTTGGCGCTGAGCGGGCAGAAAACGGAGCCTATATGTGGCGGGCCTTTATGAACGCGGGGGTGTTGGTGAATAATGGAACGGATGTGCCTGTGGAAGATATCGATCCATTTGCGAATTTCTATGCTTCCGTTACCCGTAAACTGAAAGACGGTTCAACTTTTTATCCCGGGCAGAAAATGACGCGCGCAGAAGCCATCTATTCGTATACATTGGCGAACGCCAAAGCGCAGTTTGAAGAGGCACAAAAGGGATCGATTGAAGTTGGTAAACTCGCGGATCTTGTTATTCTTTCCAATAACCTGATGAATTGTCCTGAAGAAGATATTCAACAAACAAAAGTGGTGATGACCTTCGTAGGTGGCAAACTGCTTTACAAAAACTAAGATTATGAAGTCGATTTTAATTATTGCAACGGTGTTATTTAGCTTTCCTGTGTTGGCACAGCATGAGCATCATGCAGCGGCCGGTGGGTATTCAGATAGTGTAAATTCCGGTTTGATTGCTGTGGATACCATGAAGAAAAGCCCTCGCCGGGTAGCTATGGGTAATATTGGCGAGGCTCATGTTCACATCGAATATGGCTCTCCGGGCGTGAGGGGAAGGGAAATCTGGGGTGGTCTCGTTCCTTATGATAAGGTATGGGCCGCAGGTGCCCATAATGCTACGAAGATCAGTTTCAGTAACCCGGTCAAAGTTGCTGGTAAGAAGGTCGATGCCGGAACTTATGCATTCTTCCTGATCCCGGGCAAGGATAAATTCACCGTCATCCTGAACAAGAATTTTGACCAGCACCTGGCTAACAAGTATGATTTGAAAGATGATGTGCTGCGGGTTGATCTAACTCCGAAAGCCCCGGACAAAATGGTTCAACGACTAACTTATGAAGTGCTGCCAAAGAAAAAGCACAAAGGCCAGGTCAGGTTTAGCTGGGAAAACAAAGTGATCTCGATTCCAGTGTCTGATAAGTAAGGCTTATAAAACCTCGAGTATCTTTAATTCAGATTTATTGAACTGGAAA
>JANMHK010000468.1:0-3464 GCA_031375135.1 Sphingobacteriales bacterium
CCGAAGTTGAATTTCGTGAACTCGATGCCGAACAGTTTCACCAAAAATGTGAAGGCATTGGTTTGGAAGCGAATATTTACAAAACAACCAGGAGCCTGCTGAGTAATTATGACAATCAGGTGGAAATTAGAAAAGAATTTCCGAAAAAAACTGTGGAGCGAAGGAACACGGGCTATGCCGTCGATATCCTCATGGAGACCTCCCCTTTCACTGCAGGTGGGCCTGAATTCAATTTCTGCCAACTGATCGCGGGTTCAGAAGGCACACTAGCATTGATCACAGAAATCGAATTGAATGTTGTTGAGCTACCGCCAAAAGAAACAGGCCTGCTCTGCGTGCATTTTAATTCCATCGACGACTCCCTGCGTGCTAATCTTATCGCCATGCGATATAAACCCAGCGCCAGTGAATTGATCGATCAATATATCCTGGATTGCACCAAGGATAACCGGGAGCAAATGAAGAACCGTTTCTTTGTGCAGGGAGAGCCAGGTGCTATTCTTGTTATTGAATTCTGCAGGTCAACAAGGGAAGAGATCATTGAGATCTGCAAACGAGTTGAACAGGATATGCGCGACGCTGGCCTGGGTTATCATTTCCCGTTATTGTTTGGGGAAGACACTAAGAAAATCTGGAACCTGCGAAAAGCAGGACTTGGGCTACTGAGTAATCTTCCCGGTGATGATAAGGCTGTTCCTGTAATTGAAGATACAGCAGTAGACGTACAGGACCTTCCCGCTTATATCCGTGACTTCAACGAGATCCTGAAAAAACACGGGCTCTATTCAGTGCATTATGCCCATGCGGGATCTGGAGAGCTTCATCTCCGCCCCATCATCAATTTAAAAACAGAAGAAGGCCACCGTTTATTCAGGGTCATTGCAGAAGAAATTGCAACGCTGGTAAAACGCTATAACGGCTCACTTAGCGGCGAGCATGGCGACGGAAGACTGAGGGGCGAATTCATCAAACAAATGGTAGGTGAAAAGAATTATCAATTGCTGCGTGCGATCAAATCAGCATGGGACCCGCAACATATTTTTAATCCCGGCAAGATCGTAGACACGCCGCCCATGGATACCATGCTTCGGTACGAAGCAGGACAAAAAACGCCACCTTTTAATACCGTATTTCGTTTTTATAACCAGGATATACTTCAGCACGCAGAGCAGTGCAATGGATCCGGTGATTGTCGTAAAACCCATATATCAGGTGGCACCATGTGTCCATCGTATATGGCTACCCGAAATGAGAAAGACACTACCAGGGCCAGGGCAAATATCTTAAGGGAATTTCTCACCCGTTCTGATAAAGTGAACCGTTTCGATCACGAAGAGATATATAACGTGATGGACCTTTGCCTGAGTTGCAAGGGATGTAAGTCTGAATGCCCTTCTAACGTGGACGTAGCTAAACTCAAGGCCGAATTCCTGCAGCATTATTATGATGAACACGGGGTTCCCTTGCGGTCAAGGCTTATTGCCAATTATACAGCATCGTCGCGACTTGGGGCTTTAGTTCCAGGCATTTATAATTTTGTCATGACCAATCCGGTGATCAGCAAGCTGGTGAAAAAAGCAACGGGGTTTGCCACTGAAAGGTCGATGCCTACTTTGTACAGCACTACCCTCAGAAGCTGGTTCAGGAAGCATAAAAAGGAAGTACCCGCAGGTGCCAGGAAAGTCTGCCTGTTCTGTGACGAATTCACCAATTTCAACGACACTGAGATCGGCATCAAAGCCATCAAACTATTAGAGAAACTCGGTTACGAGGTGGAGATACCTGAACATCTGGAAAGCGGCCGCACCTGGCTCTCCAAGGGCCTTATCCGTGACGCGCAGAAGATCATCAATAAGAACATTGAGCTGTTGGCACCGATCATTCATGAGGAGACGCCCATGGTGGGTATAGAGCCTTCGGCCATCCTCACTTTCCGTGACGAGTATCCCGATCTCGCATCAGCAGAAAATCTTGAAGAAGCGATTCGCATGTCAACCCATGTGTTTATGATCGATGAATTTCTGGCTACAGAAATGGAGAAAGGAAATATTAAAAAAGAACAGTTTACCAACGATACCCGCAAACTGGTTCTGCATGGCCACTGCCAGCAGAAAGCGATCTCATCGGTAGCACCCTCCGTAAAAATATTATCATTCCCAGCCAACTATACGGTTGAGACTATTCCTTCAGGGTGCTGCGGCATGGCTGGATCATTTGGTTATGAAAAAGAACACTACGACCTGAGCATGCAGATCGGGGAGTTAGTGCTTTTCCCAGCGGTACGTAAGCAAGATGAGGAAACCATCATTGCCGCGCCCGGCACGAGTTGTCGTCACCAGATCAAAGACGGAACGGGAAGGAAAGCAAAGCATCCGGTAGAGATCCTTTGGGAGGCCGCATTATAATTGTTTAACATCTTCTATAAACTAAAAAAGCAGATCCGGCATCTGCTTTTTTGTGGACTGTACTGGACTCGAACCAGTGGCCCCTACTCTGTCAAAGTAATGCTCTAAACCAACTGAGCTAACAGTCCAATTATTTTTGGGGGCCATAAAGATAGTGTTTTCCTCATTTCTACTGCACTCCAAAATAAAGACCTGTCTACCCATTTATGCCGGGCTATTTCACTCTTAAATTGTTTATGAAATGTCCAACCTCTCCCCAAATCACTTCCGTATATTTGCCGTGTGTTAAGACTCTTATTCGCCGGCATTCTAGTTTGTTCCTCTGTTTCCGTTTTTGCCCAGAAAGTCAATTACAAATACCGGTTGAATATTCACCGGGCATCCTCACCTATCAACATTGACGGGATCGTGGATGAAAAAACCTGGCTGGAAGCAGAGACTGCGGATAGTTTTACCACCGTTCTTCCCATGGATTATAACGATGTGAAAGTGTCCACCCAGGTGAAATTCAGCTTTGATGATAAAAACCTTTACCTGATCGCCATATGCCATAAAAAAGTACCCGGTGTCAATATGGTTGAATCGCTGCGCAGGGATTTCAGCTTTGTCAAGAATGATAATTTCATTGTTTTCATGGATCCTTTTGAAGACCAGACCAGCGGCCTTGCTTTTGGCGTAAACGCAGAAGGTGCCCAGTGGGACGGCCTGATGTATGAAGGAAGTAAAGTTGATCTGAACTGGGATAATAAATGGACTTCGGTTGTAAAGAACTACGAAGACAAATGGATTTTTGAAGCGGCCATTCCTTTCAAAACATTGAGGTACAAAAAAGGGCTGCGCGAATGGGGCATCAATCTCAGCAGAAACGATATCCGGGTTCCTGAGAAGTCAGCATGGGCACCCGTGCCAAGACAGTTCCCTACAGCTGCGCTTGCCTTTACCGGCACCCTGGTATGGGATGAAGAACCGCCTCCACCGGGGCCGAATATCTCCATCATCCCCTATGGTCTGACCAGCGTGAACAAGAACTACGAAAAAAATACTCCCACAACCTGGAAG
>JANMHK010000479.1:0-3072 GCA_031375135.1 Sphingobacteriales bacterium
GTTTCTTTTCCATGATATTCCTTTTTAGTGATGAATAATGGAAACACTCTCTTAAATTTAACCAATTTTAGTCCACTTTATGCTGACGATTTACACTCACCGCAAAAGCTTTCTATGACGCTCCTCGATATCAGCATGCAGTCTAGGGTCATCATCGGCATCTCCGCCATGGTGGTACTTTTCGCCAGCTTCCTGGTGGCCTTCATCAGCAACCAGCGGAAGAAGATCGTGTACCACAAAAATCTCCAGGCCCTGCATGAGCAGCAGCAACAGACTCTTCGAGAACAAAATGCAAATTTGGAAGAACGGGTAAAAAACAGAACCCATGAGTTGTCTGCACAAAAAGAAACGCTCCAGATCACCCTGGCCGACCTGAAATCATCGCAACTGCAATTAGTGCAAAAGGAAAAAATGGCTTCACTAGGCGAGATGGCTTCAGGCATCGCGCATGAGATCCAAAACCCGCTCAACTTCGTCAATAATTTTTCTGAATTGAATACCGAATTATTGGATGAAATAAAAGAGATCATCAAAGAACCCGCCCTGCCTGCAAACATCCGGGAAGAACTCACCGGCCTTATTCAAAATTCCCTTCAGAACAATGAAAAAATCAATCTTCACGGAAGGCGGGCCGACAATATCGTAAAGAGCCTTCTTAAACATGCCCGAAGCAGTGCCAATGAAGCAACCTTGTATAACATCAACACCCTCGTGGAAGAAAATCTCAATCTTAGCTATCATAATATATGTGCACGGGATAAAAATTTCTCAGCACGGATTAATACCAGCCTGGACCATACCATTGATCAATTGAAAATTGTACCACAGGATATCAGTAGGCTGTTAAGTAATTTATATGAAAACGCTTTCTATGCCTTGTTGGAGAAATGGCGAAAAAATCCATCATTCACGCCCCAAATGGATGTGCGCACCCGCAAGGAACACCATAAGGTTTGGATCACTATCAAAGACAATGGTATAGGTATTCCCGAAAAGATCATCAACAAGATCTACCAGCCTTTCTTTACCACCAAGCCCACCGGGGAAGGGACTGGCCTGGGCCTGTCCCTCAGTTTTGATATCGTCAAGGCGCACAGGGGAGAAATGAAAGTGCATTCCAGGGAGGGTGAGTATACGGAATTTGTGATAGAGCTACCCTTGTAAGCATCATCTATCATGAGGAACGCGGACCTGTTATAACCAATTTCTATTTCTTCTCCAGTATTGGATATACTATACCTAACTGCTCCAGATAGGTTCCATACTTGCTCGGATCATAATAGTACTTCCGCATTTCCGCCCTGTATTTCTCCTGGATCTCTTTATTGATGTAAGTAGCTGCCTAGGTATCATTGGTAAGGAACGATTTATACTGTACATCTTTCGTCTGGACGTTAGTAAAATAATTTTTTGCGTCTGCAAGGATCTTTGGATCGGTGAACATATCTATCAACGTAAGGGCTGTGGCTTTTGCACCTACCAGTATTCCTTTATGGGCAATAGGTGTAGCCATGGCTATTGCATCGCCCCAATGGTATCCCTGGGTACCTGGAATATTTGCCGGATATCTAAACACAACCGTTGGAATGTTCCAGCCGATATCTCCAATATCATCGCTTCCCCCGCCCCATTAAAAAGCAACAGTTCCGCGAAGCGAGTCTACTTAGCTGAAACAGCCTTGCACTTTGGGGAGCCTCAATATCGGCAATGCTTTGTAAGCAGCCATTGACGGTGGCTACCGCCCCCAAAGTTCTTGCCTCGGGCGTAAGCCAGACATCAGGGGTCGAGACCTGCGAGCGAAGCATCGCAGAGTAGGCACCGCCAATGGCTGGCTTACATTTTGCGGCTTTGCGTAGTGGCGGATTTCGGAGCACATCACTGCCAACCCACCACAAATGTTGATTTGAAAAGCTACACTTCAATTTACCACTGTTTTGCGCACAGGCTAAATAAAATAAATTTCCTAAAACTTGTAACTATACCCCAATCTAAAAACCTGTGTTTCGTAGTAGTCGGTGCTGGTTAGTTTAAAGCCGTTACCATTTAATTCTTTCTTTATTTTTAGTGTATTAAAAATGTCGCTGGCATTAAAAAACAGTTCTCCTTTGCTTTTTTGTATTTGCTTTTTTATTCCCATGTCTACTGAAAATCTTGTACCTATTTTGCCCTGTGGTATAATGTCAGGTGCTAAATAAATACTGGTGATTTGTATGTCTGTTTTTTGGGGTAAATGAAAAATACCATTCAGTTTTATATTGCCTGATGTAAATTTTTCTTTTGTCGCTGTGTAAATTGATGGTACAGGATATTTATTTTCTACGGTAAAAGCATCAATGATGTTTTGATAGATGTTTACATTAGTATTGAATGAAACGACTTTTGAAATGTCATGTTGAAAAACCATTTCTATTCCTGTATTACTGCTATGACCTACATTTTGAAATACTGTATAAATTAAAGTGCTTGGTGGAACTTGCGTTGCAATTCTTGTAATAGTTCCTTCTGTGCTGCGATGATAAAGTGCGTAATAGAAATAACCTTTTTTAAGAGTCGTTTTGTAACCTAACTCAAAAGAATTGGTAAACTGTGGACGAAGTGCTGGGTTACCTACTTTAATAATTTCGGCATCATCATATTTTGGAAAAATACGAATGTCCACTTCGTTGGGTCTGTCAACCCTACGGTTGTAAAACAACGAAACTTTATTTTGGTCATTTATTTTGTACGCCAACCTTACATTAGGAAAAGGCTGTGTGTAATTATAACCATCACTTCTATAAGTATTATGATTTGGGTTTACTTTATATTGTAAATCCACGTATTCAACTCTTAACCCAATTTCGGCTTCTATCTTTTTACTTTCGTAAACATAGTTGCCATAAACTGCAGGAATAATTTCTGTGTAAGTAGCTGCACCACCTGCATTGGTATCTAAAGGGGAATTTAAGCCCGGCTTAAATTGCATATTTGTTGGTATATCCCGATAGCGAAATTTTACACCTCCTTCAATTCGCCCATACTTTAAAGGCTTTACATAGTCAATATTAAAATCGGCAACGTGTTCATCTGATA
>JANMHK010000486.1:0-17275 GCA_031375135.1 Sphingobacteriales bacterium
TTTCCAGGTAGTGTTCCATGAGGGTCTCATCATTAACAGCAACCGCCTCCACCAGCTGCTGATGAAGCTTTTCGGCTTTTTCTCGTTCGCCTGCAGGAATGGGAAGTTTTTCTGGTTTGCCACCCGTGTCCGGAAATTTATACATAGTCATCTTCAACACGTCGATTATTCGGTTGAAGGACGGCCCTTGCTCCACAGGATACTGAACAACCGTAACACTGGCTCCAAAATGGGCCTTTGCCTGACGCACTGCGCCTTCAAAATCCGCTTTCTCATGGTCAAGCTTATTTACGGCCAGTACCATCGGCGTTTTAAAACGTTCAGTATATTCCCAAATAATATCGGAGCCAACTTCAACGCCTTCTGCAGCGTTCAGTAACAAAACCCCGGTGTCGGCAACCCGTAGAGCGGAGATCACTTCGCCTGAAAAATCGTCAAATCCCGGGGTATCGATAATATTGATCTTATAACCCTTCCATTTGGTGTGTAATAGTTTCGAAAAAATAGAATTGCCCCTTTCCTGTTCCAGGGGATGATAATCAGAAACGGTGTTTCTTTCTGCAATGGTTCCGCGCCTGTGGGTCAGCCCGGCTTCGTACAACATGCATTCCGCTAAGGTTGTCTTACCCGTACCCGCGTGACCGAGCAAGACAATATTTTTGACGTGTGTAGTATCAAAATCTGCCATGACAAAAAATTTAATATGGTAGGAAAATCAGCTCAACTTACCGATGAAGGCGCTGAACTCCTGTTTAAGTTCGGCGATGGTATGTTCCAGTATTTCGTACCTGTCCTGTAAGGCCTCATGTTGAGCCCAGGTATTATCGCTGACATTCCCGGCAGTACGACCCAGTTCCCAGGCAGCACTTCTTTCATGGTCCTTAATTTCATGTTTGAGCTGACTGATATTATTTAACTGGATATCGATCTGGTTGTCATAATGTTCAATCTGGGGTAAATCCGTTCGGTTCAGTGGTAAGGAGATGGCCTGTTGAAGTTTAGCTCGAAAATCTGTCAGTTCAGTGCGATGGGACTTGAGGTTTTCCCTCCAGGAGTTGCACTCCCGGTTTAGCTGTGTGAGATCTGTCTGCACCATGGGAGAAATTTTATGTTGTTAACAATAAAGGCCTGCCAGAATTTATATGGGTTCTTAAACCTCTATAAATTTATATACAAACTTTCATAAAAAACATCGGCCGATTAAGCGGCAAATGTTTCATCTCAAAATGATAGATATCAGGCTGTTTTTACGTAAATTGCCTTATTAAATCGAGACATTGATGATGTTAAGGCCCAACCTACCAAAGAGAAAACTGATTTTTATCATACTCCCACTCGTAGTGCTTATAGCTGCGGGTGGTTGGTTCCTGCTCAGGGACCGGGACAGTTCAGAGCCTAATGGTTTACCAGAAGTAGTTGATTATAATTATCATATCCGTCCCATCTTGTCCGACAGGTGTTATAAATGCCATGGTCCGGATGGGAAAAAACGCGAAGCCGATCTGCGGCTGGATACGGAAGCGGGTGCCTATGCGGCATTGAAAGATGATCCTTCCGGTCACGTGATCGTTCCCGGTGATCCCCTGAAATCTGACCTCTTCCTGCGAGTCAGCAGTCAGGATACTTCCTACCTGATGCCTCCTCCATCTTCCAACCTCGCGCTAACGCCCATGGAGATCAAACTGATTGAAAAATGGATCAGCCAGGGCGCGAAATATAAAAAACACTGGGCCTTTATTCAACCCACCAAAACGGCCCTGCCTGAAGTGAAGGATAAAGAATGGCCAAAGAACGAAATCGACAGGTTTACGTTGGCTGCCATGGAGAAAAAACATTTCACACCCAACGAAGAAGCAGATAAAGAAAGACTATTGAAAAGGGTGAGTCTTGATATCACGGGACTTCCCCCAACGCTGGAATTGCAGAACAAGTTCATGAAGGACGAATCGCCCCAGGCTTATGAAAAAGTAGTTGATGAACTGCTGGCGTCTAAGCATTATGGTGAGAAGATGGCCGTTTCATGGCTGGATCTTGCTCGTTATGCAGACAGCCACGGTTACCAGGACGATGGCTACCGGACCATGTGGCCATGGCGAGACTGGGTGATCCATGCCTTCAACAAAAACTATTCTTACAAACAATTCGTGCAGTGGCAAATTGCCGGTGACCTCTTGGAAAAACCCACCATCGAACAGTTACTTGCTACCGGATTCAATAGAAACCATAAGATCACCCAGGAAGGTGGTGTAATCCCGGAAGAATACAGGATCGAATATGTGACTGACCGTACTAATACATTTGGCAAGTCGATGCTGGCACTGACCTTTGAATGTGCAAAATGCCATGACCATAAATACGATCCCATCTCCCAGAAAGACTATTATAGTACGTTTGCCTTTTTCAACCAGGTGGATGAAAAAGGTATTGTAGGTACCATTGATCTGGCTTCGCCCGGTGATCCTCCCAACATGAAGATTACCAGCCGTGAGGTAGACTCCGTTCTGCAATTCATCAACAAAAAAGATACTGCGCCCGTTACCGTGATGATCATGAAAGATACGGTACAAAGAAGAGTGACCAGGGTCTTGCGCCGGGGTGCTTATGATATGCCTTCTGACACGGTGGTAACTTCAACACCTTCGGCTATACTGCCTTTCGACAGTACACAATATCCAAACAACAGGCTTGGACTGGCAGAATGGCTTTTCGCCAAACAAAATCCGCTGACTTCCAGAGTTTATGTGAACAGGGTCTGGCAATTATTCTTCGGACGGGGTATTGTAAAAACCTCCGGGGATTTTGGGATGCAGGGCGAACTGCCCACACATCCGGAACTGCTGGACTGGCTCGCTGTTGATTTTGCTGAAAATGGCTGGGACATCAAGCGCCTGGTCAAACAAATTGTGATGTCAGCCACCTACAGGCAGTCCGTCGAACTGAATGAAAACAAAAAGAAAAATGATCCTGAAAATATCTGGTTATCCCGATACTCACGTAAAAGGCTAAGCGCAGAAGAGCAAAGGGACCTGGTCCTTGCTACCAGCGGATTACTGGTACGTGAAATTGGCGGACCAAGCCTTAAAACCTACCAACCTAAAGGGATCTGGGAAGCCAGTACCTCCGGAAGAGGTGAACTGGCCAAATATGTGCAGGATCACGGAGACAGCCTGTATCGAAGAACGGTTTATTCATTCATCAAAAGGACCGTACCGCCGCCTGCCCTGCTTGTATTTGACGCCAGCAACCGGGATCAGTGTGAAGTGAGCAGGTCTAGTACCTCTACTCCGTTGCAGGCACTGGTGATGCTGAACGATCCACAAGTACTCGAAGCTGCACGGGTACTGGCAGAAAAATATGGTGCCGATAAAAGAAGTACAGACGAGAAGTTGACGGAAATATTCAGGAGGATCATGTGTCGCCAGCCCACAGGAAAGGAGCTTGGGCTGCTTAAAGATTACGTTGAAAAAGAAAAAAAGGATTTTGTAAAAACCCCCGAGCGAGCGGGAAAATTCCTTTCGCAGGGTGAGTACAAGAAAAATGAGACCGTTGACAAATCCGAAACTGCTGCCCTGATGCAGCTTATACATACACTTTATAACCTTGACGAAAGCGGAAACAAATACTAATGAACGATCTTAACAAATACCGGATGCAGATCACCCGCAGGAAGTTCCTGATGGGTGCAGGCCTTGGCTTGGGCACTGTTGGACTTGGATCATTACTTGTACCCGGACTCCTGAATGGGGCCGGCGCAGGTGAAAGCGAACTTCCCCTGGGTCTCCCCCATTTTGCGCCAAAAGCCAAACGGGTGATCTACCTGTTCCAGAACGGAGCACCTTCCCAGCTCGAAAGTTTTGACTATAAACCCCTGCTGAACAAAATGCAGGGACAGGATCTGCCTGCATCTATCCGGATGGGACAGCGACTAACGGGTATGACGGCAGGCCAGGAGAAATTTCCTTTGGTCGGCTCAAAATTTGCGTTCTCGCAGCATGGTCAGTCCGGCGCCTGGATCAGTGAATTGTTTCCCAATATTGCCAAGATGGCGGACGATATCTGTATTGTGAAAACAATTCATACAGATGCCATCAACCACGATCCGGCACTTACTTTCTTCCAAACTGGTGCCCAACAGGGCAACAGGCCAAGTATGGGCTCATGGCTCAGTTATGGCCTGGGCAGTGAAAATAAGAACCTCCCTTCTTTCTGTGTGCTCTTATCTCGCGGCAAGGGAAATGGCCAGGGCGTGTACTCTAAATTATGGAGCAACGGATTCCTGGATTCAGTTCACCAGGGCGTTGTATTCAGTAGCGGAGAAGACCCCGTATTGTATTTGAAAAATCCTGAAGGGCAGGATAATATGTCGCGCCGGTCCATGCTTGACGAGATTGGCAAACTCAACGAACTTTCATTTAAAGATTTCGGAGATCCCGAGATCATGAATAAGATCCAGCAGTATGAAATGGCCTACCGCATGCAAACAGCGGTACCTGAACTGACAGATATCAGCAGGGAGCCCGATCATATTATCAGAATGTACGGCGCAGATGCACTGGTTCCGGGTTCGTATGCAGCCAACTGCCTACTGGCCAGGAAGCTCTCTGAATCAGGGGTTAGATTCGTGCAACTTTACCACCAGGGCTGGGATCACCACGGAGACCTGGTTGGGCAGATGGCAGGCCAGGCAAAAGATGTTGACCGTGCTTCCGCAGCACTGATTCAGGATCTCAAGCAAAGAGGTCTTTTGGATGAAACCCTGGTGATCTGGGGTGGTGAGTTCGGACGTACCAACTATTCGCAGGGAGCATTTGCAAAAGACAATTATGGACGGGATCACCATCCTAAATGCTTTTCCATTTGGATGGCCGGCGGTGGCATCAAACAAGGAATTGTTTATGGTGAAACAGATGAGTTTGGATACAATGTCCTGAGAGATCCTGTGTCTGTGCACGACCTTCATGCTACCCTCCTTCATCTCATGGGACTCAACCATGAGCAACTGACGTACAAGCACCTCGGCAGACGTTATCGTTTAACCGACGTGGAAGGAAAACTTATTGAAGGATTAATGGCCTAATCAACATCATGAAATTATTCAGAACCCTTTCTTTTTATTCCATCATTTGTTTGAACATTCTGCTTGTATTCCTTTCTTTTTTTTCAGAGAGGTTGCAGCTTCCTTCCTGGCTGGTTTACTCCGGCAGGTTTCATCCTTTGATGCTGCACTTTCCGCTGGCACTTATGTTGGTGACGATCGTGATCTACATATCACGTAAACCATTGAACATTCACCAAAGCGAAATCTTTAACACGCTTTTTTTCCTGTCGGCATTTACAGCCGTTATGACAGCATTGATGGGCCTGTTCCTGTCGACTGAAGGCGGATACGATAAAGACCTGCTTACCCGCCACCAGTGGCTTGGCGTGGCCGTGAGCCTGCTAAGTATGGTAGTCTGGCTCCTGGTGCGTACAGAAGCCAGTGATCTTTTTCGGGTCATGGCCATGATGGCCACCGTACCGGTTTTGATCACCGGAAGTCATTTTGGCGGAGTACTCACCCATGGAGAGAATTTTTTAAATAGAGTTGACAGTACAATTGTTAAGCAGGTAGTCATTACCGATAGTTCAGTGATCTATGCATCATTAATAGAGCCTGTGCTCTCGTCAAAATGCTATTCCTGCCATAATGATAAAAAATCAAAAGGCGAGTTGATCATGACCTCCGTGGAGTTGCTCATGAAAGGTGGTAAGAATGGTGAAATACTGGTCCCGGGCGATCCACTGAATAGTCATATCCTTCAGCGCCTCGATCTTCCTGAAGAAGATAAAAAACATATGCCCCCCAAGGGAAAAAACCAGGTCACTGAAAAAGAGAAAGCGCTTCTATATGCCTGGATCAAACAGGGTGCCGACACCAAGAAGCGGTTCATCGATTATCCTGCAACAGATTCATTCCGTTTATTTTTAGCAAGCTATATACCAAAAGCATCTACCACAAAAACATATGCATTTGAAGCCGCTGGATCCAATGTCATAAACGGCATCAGGTCCCCCTATTGCAGCATTACACCCGTTGCCATCAGTTCCCCTGCGCTACAGGTGAGGTTCCTGATCCGTTCTGGTTTCGATCCCCAGAAGTTGAAAGAACTTGAGAAACTGAGCAAGCAGGTGGTTGAGATCAATGCCAGCAACATGCCGGTAAAAGATGAGCACCTGCAATGGTTAAGCAAATTCGACGTGCTGGAGATCCTGAACCTCAATGGCAGTGATGTGACCGGCGCGGGAATTGCCAATCTTCCTAAAAACAAATCCCTGCATTCGCTTTCCGTTTCAAATACAAAGATCGACGCGAAAGGCATTGAATTATTGGCAAGTTCTTTCCCTTCTTTGAAAAACGTGTATTGCTGGAACACCGTCGTAGACAGTGCGATGGTCGTGAAGCTGGAAGCAAAGAATCCTTCGATCAAATGGTTCATCGGCTATGTACCGGACCCCAATGAATTGCTTCAGCTCACGCCACCTGAATTGGCTGATGCGGAGAAAGTGATACTTGGACCTACTGATTCTATTGTGTTTAAACATCCGATGCCGGGTGTATTGATAAAATATACCGTTGACGGGTCAAAGCCCGACAGTCTCTTGTCCCCGTTGTATAAAAAACCCTTTACGATCACCAAAGCTTCTAAGATCAGGGCCATTGCCATCAGACCAGGATGGCTAACGAGCGACACCACCGACAACAGCATATTTTTGAAATCACTTCCTGTCCAAAAGTACCGAATACTCAACAGGCCGGATTCAAAATACATGGCTAAGAAAGATACCACCCTGTTCGACAATGTGAAAGGGGACATCAATATCACCAACATGAATTGGCTGGGCTACAATGCCGTTGATATGGGCGTAGTTGCTGCATTTAAGGAACCTAAAATGGTGAACGAAATTGTAGTGAGCACGCTCAAGAGAACGGGACCACACATTATGCCCCCGGAAAAAATTGAAGTTTGGGCAGGCAATGATTCTGTGAACTTAAAGAAGGTAGCCAGTATAATCCCGGTTCAACCGCTTAAGCATGTGATGGACCAGATCGAAATGCAGTCGGTCCCCATCAATGGAACCTACCAGTATTTCAAGATCATCGTATACAGCGTAAAGAAGCTACCGAAATGGCATGGTGATAAAGGCAAAAAGGCTTGGGTATTTGTGGACGAGATCTTCTTTAACTGATAGGCCGAGAATCGTTTAACTAGCCAGGGCGTCTCCGTTATTGATATCGGGGTTTGCAAATGTGTCGAGGATCTGGAATGTGACTTCGCCCCCAACGGATTCTACAATTTCAAGCATTTTACCTGCTTTGACCATGTTTTTTGGACTAAGCTTCCAGGATTCAAGGAATTGAAGTGGTTCTGAAACGGCATGGCTAACGCCCAACACCGCAAAAGTCGTTTTCATGTCGTGGGCCAGTATGTTCACCTTCACCTGGTTATGCTCATAGATCGCATGGCGAAGTTCTTCTATCTCGCGAGGCAGGGTATCCGCTACTTTTAAGATCACGGTTTCAATATACTCTGTGTTGCCCTGGGCAATATTTCTCAGGTAGGCCATATCAACCGTTACCGGTGCAGATGCAGGAGCATAGATCTCCAGTGTTTCAAAAAGGTCTTTTTCTTTCACCGGTTTCGTCAGATAGGCATCCATGCCTGCTTCGAGACATTTTTGTTTTTCCTGTATTTGTGCATAGGCCGACAGGGCGACAATGGGCACCTCACAACGCAACTCTTCCCTGATCCGCCGTGTTGTTTCTTTGCCATCCATTCCAGGCATTTGAAGGTCCATCAACACCACATCAAATGATTCACGGCTTAAGATCGAAAGAGCTTCATGCCCGCCTGGTACTAAAGAATATTTTACCCCAAAATCCCTCAGTATAAACGAAACCAGCTCCCTGTTCATACTGTTATCGTCCACCACCAACACTTTCATGGAATAAGGCAGTTGCATGCGGGCATAGTTTTCATCATCCTCCTCATCGATATGCTCACCCTCACCACTGCGCTGAATCTCATACGATATCTCCACGTAGAAACAAGTTCCCTTTCCTGGTTCACTCTCCACTTTTATACTGCCCCCCTGGAGGGATAACATTTCGCGAGTGATGGATAATCCAAGCCCTGTGCCGGAATGTGTCTTTCCTACACCGCCTTCTACCTGGAAGAAACGTTCAAATATATGCGGAAGCTTGTCTTCATGAATTCCGATCCCCGTGTCTGATACCGATATGAGGATGGTGATCTTATCCTGATTGATCTCTTTGCACTTAGCCATAACCGTTATCTTTCCGGCCGTTGTAAACTTTGTAGCATTGGAAGTCAGATTGAGCAACACCTGCAGCAGTTTGCCACTGTCCCCTTTCAACTTATCTGGTATTTCGTCATCAACGATGCATTCAAATACCAGTCCTTTCTCCGTCATCTTGTCGCGCACAATATCAGACAGCGCATTCATTTGCTCGTTAAAGCTGAATGGATCGTTGGAGAAATGGATGTAACCCGACTTCACCTTGGAGAAGTCAAGTACTTCGTTGATCACGTTCAGCAGCAATTCCCCCGAAGTGCGAATGGATTTTACAAATTTGGATTGATCCCCATTCAGTGGTGTTCTCAATAAGAGATTAGTATAGCCTAACACTGAATTCAGCGGACTCCTTAATTCATGGGTCATATTATCCATGAACTGATCTTTCACTTGCTGGGCCCTTTGTTCATTTTGCACCGCTTCACTGAGGCTTTGATTAAGCTTAACGGCCTGGAGGATTTTATACAAGATAAAACCGGCGATCACCAGAAAAATAAATGAAGTCAGGTGCGGCATGGCATAGTCGAGTGAAATGATGGCCACCCTGTCTGCTTTCAATTGTTCATTCGCCGTGGCGATCTTAGCCTGTGCCGATTGGTAAATTTTTTCAGACGCTGCCGAAAGGGTTTTCTTCAGATACAGTGCCTCTTCGGATATAATCAAAGCAGTGGCTTCGGGTTTCCCCTCTCTCTGGTAAGTATCGATCAATGATTTTTCGAAAGCCACTTTCTGCTGCAGTAGTTTGCGCAAGCCCAGGATCTCTTCGTCCGGAGCAATGTTTTTCACCTTTTCGGTGACCAGAACGATGGCCCGGTTCAGGTTCTTCTCTTCATCTGGAATGGCCGCCAGAAAACTGCTATCCCCAGTATTCAGGTATTTCCTGATATTGTATTCAAAGTCTGTAACTGATTTTCCCAGCACAAAAATTTGCTCGGCATTGGCACGCTGTTGCTGGATCGCTTCATGGTCCGCGGTAAACTTCTTGATGGCCCTGTTTACCTTCATTTCAAAATAATAGTTCACGGCGATGCCGCTTAGCAACAGCAACAGGAAGAAATAGTCACCGAAGATCTTTTTGAATTCTATTTTAAATTTCCCCAAAAAGAGCTGCATCCGTTAATTATTGGTTGAGATAAGGCTAAAACTTTGTTTTACAGGGTTTAGGCAGCCTGAGCACCTCAAATATACGCCACACCTGTGTGCTCATCTTTGATTGTAACGTGAAATTCAACGTTTTATTGAAAACCCTTTCTTAATTTGCCCCCCTTAATGATCCCCCAGGAGACTATACAGCAAATTCAGAACAGGATCGATATCATCGAGATTGTTGGAGGTTTTGTGAAACTCAAAAAAAGAGGTTCCAATTATCTCGGCCTTTGCCCGTTCCACAACGAAAAAACACCCTCCTTTACCGTGTCTCCAGCCAAGGAGATCTATAAATGTTTTGGCTGCGGCCGTTCGGGGAATACGATCAGTTTTGTCATGGAACATGAAAAGTACTCCTATGTGGAGGCTTTGAAATGGCTCGCGGTAAAATACAATATTGAGATCGAAGAAGAGTACCGGAATCCGGAGCAAAAGATCCAGCAACAAACTGCAGACAGCCTTTTCATCCTGAACAAATTTGCCCAGGAATTCTTCACCCAACAATTAACTACAGAAGAAGAGGGTAAAATAGCCGGCCTGGGATATTTGTATGAACGGGATTTCCATGATGAAACGATCCAGAAATTTCAATTGGGTTATTGTCCTGAAGACGGGCAGTCGTTTTCCAGAACTGCGCAGGATAAACAATACAGTGCTGACCTGTTGTTGAAAAGCGGACTGGTTGCGATGCGTGACAACAGGCTGGTGGACAATTACCGGGGCCGGATCATTTTTCCCATTCATAACCAAAGCGGGAAAATCCTGGGCTTCGGAGCCAGGCTTATCCGGAAAAACGACAGGGCGCCGAAATACATCAACACGCCGGAAAATGAGATCTATTTCAAGAGCAAGTTGCTTTATGGAATGTTCTTTGCCCGGCAGGCGATTGACAAATTGAACGAATGCCTGCTCGTGGAAGGTTATACCGATGTGATCTCGCTGCAGCAAGCGGGGATTGAAAATGTGGTTGCTTCCGGGGGAACTGCACTTACCATCGATCAATTAAGGCTGATTCGCAAGTATACCCAAAACCTCACCATCATCTACGATGGCGATAGCGCGGGCATTAAAGCTGCAGCCCGGGGACTTGACCTAGCCCTTGAAGAAGGATTGAACGTGAGGCTCGTACTTATTCCTGACAACGAAGACCCAGACAGTTACGTAAAGAAGATAGGATCTTCAGCGTTCAAATCGTTTGTTGATAAGGAACGCAAGGACATCATCCTTTTCCAACTGGAGATCGCCCTGAAAGATGCCGGCAATGACCCCACCAGGAAATCGACCGTGGTGAACCAGATCGCAGAAAGCATTTCCCGGATCAACAAAGCGGAAGACTTCACCAAACAACAGGATTATATCCATCGTTGCGCGGAGTTACTTAAAATTGACGAGGAAGGCCTGACTGCCTTAGTCAATAAGAACATCCGCGAGCGGCTGAATATGGAGGAGAAGAAACAGGCGAACGCGGATGCAAAAGCAGAAGCTGAGGTTGTCCCGGAACAGGAAGAGGGTTTTGAACTCATGTTCCGGGATGAATTGCAGGAAAGGGCCATGGTACGATCGCTCATGGAATTCGGCATAAAACCCTGGGACGATACGCGCACCGTGGCAGATTTTATATTCTCGGAAATTGAAGAAAATGGCCTGAATGAAATGTTTGACAACAAACAGCTACTAGAGCTTATTGCAGTTTACCAGCAATGGTATAACGAAGGGATCGAGCCCACCGCAAAGAGTTTCTTATACCACGATAATACCCAGTTGAACGTGCTCGCCGTGTCTTTGATGGACAATTCAGCCTTTGAGATCAGTCCCAACTGGAATGAACACTTCGACAGACCAGTGCCTACCCGGGAGGAGATCTACCAAACAGAGGTGACTTCGTGCATGAATTACCTCAAGCTAAGAAAAATTAAACGGCTGATCACTGAGAACCAGAAAGACATGGAAAGAAGTCAGGATTCAACAGTGCTGACCAACCTAGTGGAAACGCATCAACATCTAAAGGCCCTGGAAATGGACCTTGCCAAGAAAATGGGCACCGTAATCATGAAATAAGGCCTCTACTATGCTTCTGCAAGTTCTTCGCTTGCCACCAACACACCTTTCATGCCGAACCTTACTGCTGTCCAAACATGATCCAGTTCAGTTTCCTGGATCGATTCGAAACCCTTGGTTCGTAAACACGCCCAGGTGCACTGCCTGTTCAAATCGCTGACGATCTTCGATGTAGCTTTTGGATAAGCTATCCAAAGTTTACCCTCGTTATGCATAGCCGGAAGCACATCCTGCATGATAGCAGTCAGCTGATTCTGGTTAACAGCGAAAACCAGGGCAAAATCGATTCGTCGGGACTTTAATAGCGGCGTTACACTTTTCGAGAAAGAGATCTTGGCGAATTGCTTCTCAATAGAGGAAGGTAAACCCTGAACCAGGACATTCTTCTCTTCTTTGAGTTGAAGTTTTTCAAAGACAGTTTGAATCATTCTTCAACAATTTATTGATGATAAGGAGGGCAAAGTTAACAAATTGTTGTCTTATATCCAAGAATTACTATAACTATCTCTAATGTTTATGATAGTTTGTTGGCTGAGTTCCAAGAAATTGCCCGATTATCTTGAAGGTTTATAGTAGGTAGCTGCTTCTTTCGCGTATTCCCTCACTTTCTGGATGCGTGTTTCGTCTGAGGGATGGGTACTTAACAGTTCAGGCTGCTTACCCCCGCTTGCCGTGATCTTGGCCATTCGTTCCCAAAAAGCAACGGCTGATGCAGGGTTATAACCCGCTATGGCAGCGAAGATCAGGCCGTATCGATCAGCTTCCAGCTCTTGTTTGCGGCTGAAAGGGAGTACTCCCCCTACTTCCGAACCTACGCCATAGGCGGTCATAAACAGGTCCTGCGTAGCGGCGGGTTTGCTGGAGATCGCCACTGAAAGGGCCATGCCGCCGAACTGCTGAACCAGTCCCTGGCTCATCCGCTCGTTTCCATGCCGGGCGATCGCGTGGGCGATTTCATGGCCCATCACAACGGCCAATCCATTTTCATCCTGCGCTACCGGTAAAAGTCCTGTATATACAACCACCTTTCCTCCGGGCATACACCAGGCATTTACACTGGGGTCTTCAACGAGGCGAAATTGCCATTCATACCCCTTCAGTAATTCAGATTGACCTTTCTGTTGAAGGTAGCCCGCGATCGCTTTGGAGATATTGGCACCAACGCGACTCACCATGTCGGCCTGCCGGTTAGAGCTAACCACTTTATGCTGGTTCAGGAAACTACTGTATTGCTGATTGGAAAGTTGCATCAACTCCGATTCTGAGACCAGCAACAACTGATTCCTTCCGGTAATCGAGTTCTTGGTGCAGGAAACGGTAAAAATGGATAGAATGATCAGACTGGCTAATGCTCGTAAATACATGGATCAGAGTTTTCGTTCTCTTCTTCTGTCTCTGTATTTAAAGATAGGTGCTTTGCTTTCGGAGCCCCTTAAAAGTCTTGTTATATTTTTCTGATGGGTCAGGATAACAAGCAAGGCTACTGCTATCGCAAAAATGCGATAAGTCTCATTATCAAATTTGAAGATGACTAAGATGAAGATGGGAAAAGCCATACTGGCAAGGATCGAACTAAGCGAGACAAACCGGGTCAGGTAAAGGACCATCATGAAAACTCCCACACAGCCAAGTGCCGTTATTGGTGAAATGCCTAAAACCAGGCCAAATAAAGTCGCGACTCCCTTGCCGCCCCTGAACTCTGCCCAAATAGGGAAAATATGGCCCAGAACGGCTGCTAATCCGAGCCCGATCTGAAAATTGGTCCGGGCAAAATCGTTGACCACATAGTAAGGAATCAAAAGGGCCAATTTGACGGCGAGCAGGCCTTTCAGCATATCCACGATCATCACAAAACTCCCCCATTTGGAACCAAGTACCCTGAAGGTATTGGTAGCTCCCGCATTTCCACTGCCGTAATCCCTGATATCAATGTTGAACACACCCCTGCTCACCCAAACTGCTGTAGGAATGGATCCAATGAAATAAGCAAGAATAACCAGGGCCAGTTCGTTCATTCAGTCTAAAGGATTAGTGGAACTACAAATATACTTAATATTAAATAAATCTTACCCAGCGTGCCTTTTCGAAAATGCCATCATCATCCAGTTATTCCTTTCCTCCACAAGCACGGGGTTGTGTAAATATAATTCATATGCCCTTTCAATATCAGGCACATCAGACGAAAGAATCCCGCTCAGCAACACGGTTCCACCCGGTTTTAGTGCCATAACAATGGCCTTGCAGTGATCAAGCAGGATATGCTTGTTGATATTGGCCAGGATCAGGTCAAAGGTTTTTCCCGTTGGCAATTCTTCAGCCAGGCTTAGTTCAATATTCCCACAGCCATTCATCTCAATATTTTCCCCGGCATTGTTGATGCTCCAGCTATCATTGTCAACGGCCACCACCTGCTTTGCACCCATCTTTGACGCAAGTATGGCCAGCACACCCGTGCCCGTGCCAAAATCAAGTACGTCCACCCCTTTCAAGGCCTGCCCTTGCCCGAACATATCATTCATCGCCTTCATGACCAGATAAGTTGTAGCATGATGCCCTGTTCCGAAACTCATTTTTGGCGTAATGATAATTTCGTATTCAACATCTTTCACAACCTCATGAAAATCAGCTCTTATTGCGACAAATGACCCTACCCTAACCGGGCTAAAGGAAGACTCCCAGGTGGCGTTCCAGTTTTGTTCTTCGATCTGGTTGACTACGAAGCGGCAATCATACCTCTTTGATATTGCCTCCAC
This sequence comes from Sphingobacteriales bacterium, assembly GCA_031375135.1. GTDB lineage: Bacteria > Bacteroidota > Bacteroidia > Chitinophagales > Chitinophagaceae > Pollutibacter. The sequence goes on from JANMHK010000486.1 coordinate 14,313, forward strand.
AACCGCCTCATTAAAAGCCTGTTCATCCACATAAGCTTTCAGAGCTTCTTCTTCTTCCAGAAACCCATAGTAACCGGCATCTGCAAGTTCCGCGATCAGTATGTCTGCTACTTCTGGTGAAACTCCGGAAAAACTTAATTCGTTATATATTTTCATAAAAAAACCCCCGCTTCAGGCGGGGGTCAGTTATTTAGTTATGTTCTTCCCTTGGCCTGGGTGGCATACCCTCTGGCTTTGGCATAAGTGCTTTACGACTCAATTTGAACTTACCGGTTTTTGGATCCAGCCCGATCAGCTTAACTTTCACCAGATCGCCTTCTGCCAATACGCCATCCAAACTCTCCAAGCGCTTCCAGCTTACTTCGCTAATGTGCAGTAAGCCTTGCTTTCCAGGTACAAACTCAACGAAGGCTCCGTAAGGCATAATAGATTTTACTTTGGCTTCATACACCTCACCTACTTCCGGTACAGCAACAATGCCCTTCACCCAATTCACAGCAGCCACAAGTCCTTCTTTGTCCTTACTGAAGATGCTCACCTCACCATAATTACCAACCTCTTCGAGGTTGATGGTGGCTCCGGTTTCACGCTGGATCTCTTGTATGATTTTACCACCTGGGCCGATAACAGCTCCGATGAATTCTTTCTCAATGAATAATTTCTCCATTCTTGGCGCATGCGGCTTCACTTCTTCACGAGCAGCCGGGATGCATTCATACATCGCATCGAGGATGTGTAATCTGCCCCTGCGAGCCTGATCCAATGCTTCACGCATGGTATCCATGCTTAATCCGTCTACTTTGATATCCATCTGTACTCCACAAATGCCTTCCCTTGTTCCGGTCACCTTGAAATCCATATCACCTAAATGATCTTCGTCGCCAAGGATGTCCGACAAGATCGCGTATTTCCCATCTTCACGGGTAACCAGGCCCATGGCAATACCGCTCACGTGCATGGGAACAGGAACACCTGCATCCATCAATGCCAATGAACCGGCACAAACAGTAGCCATGGATGAAGATCCGTTTGATTCAAGAATATCACTAACAATCCTTACCGTGTAAGGATAATCGCTTCCTGGCATCACCTGCCTTAAAGATCTTTGGGCCAAGGCACCATGACCTACTTCGCGGCGACCAGGACCTCTCAGGAATTTTACTTCACCTGTAGAGAACGGCGGGAAATTATAATGCAGGATAAATTTACTGTATTCAGAAACCGCAGCACTTTCAACCAGCAATTCGTCTAAAGGAGTGCCTAAGGTAACCGTGGTAAGTGACTGAGTTTCACCCCTCGTAAATAGAGCAGCACCATGTGGAGAAGGGAGGATATCCACTTCCATATTCAACGGCCTGATCTCATCCAGCTTACGGCCATCCAAACGGATCCTGTCGTCCAACATCATATTCCTAACCACTTCCCACTTCAGGTCCTCAAAATATTTCTTAGACAGTTTCTTGTCTTCGTCTGTTACATCGGCGCCTAAGCTTTCAACCATTTCAGTTTTCAGCTTATCATAGGCTTCACTGCGTACTGCTTTTGCACTGGCAGATTTTGAAACTTCATATACGCGCTGACGGAAAGGCTCAACCTTGGCCTGCAATTCTTCTTTCACCACAGGCTTCGCATAGTCACGCTTTCCCTGAACACCTACTTTAGCCCTAAGATCATGCTGGGCAGTGATCTGGGTACGAATCGCCTGATGAGCGATCTCAAGTACCTTCACCAGGTCTTCTTCGCTGCACTGGGTTGATTCACCTTCAACCATCATCAAGTTCTTCTCTGTGGCTGCCACAATGAAATTCATATCGCAGCTGGCAAGATCAGTTCTGGTGGGGTTTACAATGTATTCACCATTCAGTCGGCCTACCCTTACTTCGGAGATCACTTCCTTGATCGGCACGTCAGAAACGGCCAGGGCCGCTGAAGCAGCCAAACAAGCCAGCGCATCCGGCATCACCTCCGAATCAGAGGAAATCAGGGTTACGATTACTTGTACTTCACAGAAATAATCTTCCGGGAAAAGGGGCCTGAGTGCACGATCGATTAAACGACTGATCAGGATCTCAGAATCGCTTAACCTTCCTTCACGCTTGAAAAATGATCCGGGGATACGTCCCGCAGATGCAAATTTTTCCATGTAATCCACACTGAGGGGGAAAAATTCCTGGCCTTCGCGCGCTTCTTTATTCGCTACCACGGTAGCCAGTAGTACACAATTTCCTTGTGTTACGGTTACAGATCCATCAGCCTGACGGGCAAGACGGCCTGTTTCCAATGATATTTTTTTTCCATTGCCAAGATCGATAATGGAACTGATTGGTTGTGATAACATAAATTGAATTAATAGAGAGAGGTGCAAAAAGAACTATTCCCAACCATGAGTTGGGAATAGACAAAATATATGATTAGTTATTTCCGGAGACCGAGTCTCGCGATCAACTCACGATATCCAGTGAGGTTGCTTTTGCTCAGGTATGTCAGCAGGCTTTTGCGCTGACTAACCATAGCCATCAGGCCACGGTGAGTGGAAAAATCTTTTTTATTCTTCTGCAGGTGTGCCGAAATATGGTTGATACGCTCCGTCAATAAAGCGACTTGACCTTCAATAGAACCGGTGTTGGTTTCTTTACCACCGAATTCTGCAAACACTCCCGAAATTTTTTCTTTAGTTAAAGCTGACATCTCATTTTTTTTTAAAGCATCCAATATTTTCCTAATATAATTAGCACGCAAAGGTAGGTAAATAAAATGAACAAGCAAAATTTCCAGCCTTTCCCTACACCATGTATTTCAGCTGCCTTGAATACATCAAAAGGAACAATCCGCCGATCAATCCCAGCATGGCGGTCATGCCGATCCCCATATAATTAGCCGCCCCGTAAATAACCAGGGGGGCCAGTATCCAGACCGCCATCCCCAATGCATAAATCCCATATCCGGTGCGCCGGAGCCTGAAC
>JANMHK010000501.1:0-3377 GCA_031375135.1 Sphingobacteriales bacterium
GGGAGATGGGTTTGAGCCGGAAGTCACCGTAAGTACAAAAAGGGCTTCAGATAATTCGCAAATCCGCCAATCCGGAAATTCGTCAATTGTTCTTGTTTCGGTTGCCGACAACGGCATGGGAATTTCAGAAGCCAACCGAAACAAAATCTTCCAACCCTTCTTCACCACCAAACCCACAGGACAGGGAACCGGGCTAGGATTATCTTTGAGCTACGATATCGTGAAGGCGCATGGCGGCGAGATCAAAGTGGAAAGTAAAGAGGGTGAGGGGACCAAGTTCAGCATCATCCTAAATCAAAATCTTTGAACCCCGTATCTTGTAGCTATACCAGCCAAACGTAATGATGATTCAAAAGAAACTCCTGACCCTCTTCATACTGTTTTGTTCAATATCCGTGCAGGTGACTGCCCAGCAATCACGTGTAGATTCTGCCAGTACGCTCCTCAATCAAAGCAACACCGAAAAAGGACTGGATTCAGTTACGTTCGCTAATGCATTAATGCTTATTGAATCCTCCATGCTCACCGAGGCGCAGGTAGCTCAGTTGGAAAAGACAGCCGAACAATTCAAAAAAGGAAATGATGAAGACCTTTGTTATTTCGTAAAAGCAAGTATACTGACGGGGTACTACAAGTCAGAAAAGTTCAAGTCCATTGATTATGGCCATCTTAATTTGAGGGCCTTAAAGACGAGTAAAACACCCCGATCAAAACATCTCTACCGGCTTTTTCTGGTTACACTCCGAGTGCCTTATCGCAATTCCTCCAGGCTATCAGAAGGCTTTCCCTTCTATACTCAAGAGCTGAATCAATTCAAACAAGCCAATGACTCCTTGGGCATAACGGTCTGCTACTTTGTGTTTGCCGGATTCTACAGAACCACCGGTCTATATGAGGCGGCTATTTATAATTTGAAAAAAGCCATCAGCTATATTGATAGTAGTGTTCTCATTTTTCAACCATTTCCTCAAGGTATGTTTGAGGGGAAACAAGCCTGGATTAATCATACTGGCGCCCTAAGTGAATATTACATGCTGAAGGGTGAATATAAAGAGTCCACGAGTTATTCTGTCCAAGCCGTTGATCAGGCCATCGCTACTAATAATAACATCCCGAACCCGATAAATCGAAATCGCTTAGCATTTTACTTTAGTCTTTGGGGAACAGCCAGAATCCTCTCTGGTCAATTGGACAGCCTGGACTACTATTTCCCTATCGTCGACAAATCGGCCGTAGATGCCAACGATAGAGTGCTTATTGCCCAAACAAGGGCTTTGTACAATATGCAAGTGGGTGATTTTCCTGCGGCCGATTCATTGTTGCACTATTGCCAGGATATGAATAAGAAATATGGCATGGCCTCAGGTATTTACTCTAACGTTATTCAGCCCGATTATTACCTGGCTTTGATTCGACTAAAACAGAATCGGTATGAGGAGGCAGCAGCTTTACTGATGCAGGATGTTGACAGGGTAAAAACAAACAGGCCTAGCATCTTGAGGGACTATAAACTGTTGGCCGACATCTACCAGAAAACGGGAAAGAGGGATAAAGCAAACCAGGTATTTCAATCGTACATTGATCTGCAGGACAGCTTACTGGCAGATCAGGGAAAATACCGCACCCTTAGTTTTGAAACCGAGAAACAGATCAATGAGAAAGAAATATCCATTTCAAAATTAGAATCAGATAATAGGTTAGGTGCACTTTCCCGAAATTTCACCGGTGGCATTGCCATCTTACTACTGATTTTAGCAGGCAGTATATACTATCGGTTTAGTGCGAAAAAGAAAGCAAACCTGGTGTTAGAGAAAACGCTCGCCGATCTTAAATCTACTCAATCGCAACTAATCCAATCTGAAAAAATGGCCTCACTTGGTGAACTCACTGCGGGCATTGCCCATGAAATTCAAAACCCATTGAACTTTGTCAATAATTTTTCTGAAGTCAGTAATGAATTGATGGATGATATGAAGGCCGAGTTTAAGAATGGTGATACTGTAGAAGGCTTTGCCATAGCAGACGATATCAAACAGAACCTCTACAAGATCCTGCATCACGGCAAACGGGCCGATGCCATTGTAAAGGGCATGCTTCAGCATAGTCAGAAAGGAAGTGGCGTGAAAGAACCCACCGACATCAATTTGTTAGCCGATGAGTATTTGCGATTGGCCTATCATGGACTGAAAGCGAAAGACAAATCCTTCAACGCCATCATCAAAACCGATTTTGATGAAAGCATTGGCAACATCAACATCATCCCGCAGGATATCGGGCGTGTGTTGCTCAACCTGATCAATAACGCGCTCTATGCGGTGAATGAAAAGAAGAAGCAGATGGGAGACGGTTACGAGCCGACAGTAACCGTAAGTACAAGACTTGCCAGTGATTCGAAGAATCAGTCAATTAGCCAATTAGCCAATTCGATAATTGTTTCGGTTGCCGACAACGGCATGGGAATTTCAGAAGCCAACCGAAACAAAATCTTCCAACCCTTCTTCACCACCAAACCTACTGGGCAAGGAACGGGATTAGGTTTAAGCCTGAGTTATGATATCGTGAAGGCACATGGCGGCGAGATCAAGGTCGAGAGTAAGGAGGGTGAAGGCAGTGTATTCATCATTCAATTACCAAATAGTTGAGCACTAAAAGTTTGCTCTGTCCATAAACAAACAAGATTCAATGATCAAACAATTCGCTCTTCTCCTTTACCTGTTTCTCTTCCTTTTGTCATCCTGCTCAAACCAAAAAAATTCAGACACGAGCCGCCTTGCAGGCATGTATAAACTCATTATCGCCGAGAACCAGGACAGCACGGGGACCTGGCGCGAAGATCCCTGGACAAAAGGCGGCGCCGGCTACATCCTATATGATGGCAAAGGCCATATGGCCGTGCAAATCAACAGGCAGGGATATAACGATTATAAATGGTTGCCTGAAGAATTAAGTCTTCGCGACGCGAACATCAACAGCAAGCTCGACAGCATGTCAAACGAAGATTTGAAAAATGCCGTAAAGGCTTTCTCCGCCAGCTATGTTTATATGGGTTATTACAGTATCGAAGACTCGGCAGACATCGTGCAACACCAACGTATTTCAACCACTATTCATTCGCCTGTGGGCAGTACAGTTAGACGAAGCTTTATCTTCAGTGGTGATACCATTATCCTCAAAGTGATGAATGGTAACAGGCGCTTGAAATGGTTGAAGCAGCCTTGATGATTCTTTCCTATAATCTTGCAAAACGTATCAGTGGTTTGAGGTCTCCCCGGTCAGCCGCCTTCAAGGCCGAAAGGTAAAGTTCCCGATTAGTGCCCTTGTTGTTTGCCTTTCCGGCTCCCCATGTGAATACTGGTAAACCGAAAATGCTCTCAATG
>JANMHK010000510.1:0-8042 GCA_031375135.1 Sphingobacteriales bacterium
CAATGGTGTAACCAACACTCAATACTTTTAACCTCAGGTAGGAACCATCCTCTACAAAACGGTCTGAAGTACGGGAGTTGTTATTGGGGTCTCCACTTACAGCACGGGGTATATTGGTACTGGTATTTTTAGTAGACCAGGCATTGAGTACTTCTTTGCCTGCACCAAATAAACGCAACATACCTTGCGTAAGCACTTTTGTACCGTTGTAGATTGAATTGCCCTGAACACCCTGGAAGAATACGGTGAAATCGAAGTTTTTATACTTAGCAGCATAATTTAAGCCGTATGAAACTTTAGGTAGAAAGGAGCCCAAATTTGTCCTGTCGTCACCATTAATAACTCCATCACCATTTAAATCCATAAACTTAATATCACCAGGTTTTGCATTATCCTGGTACTTGGTGGCAGCATTACCATCAGCTAGATTGGCTGCATCAATTTCGGCCTGGGTTTGAAAAATACCAGCAACCTTCCAGCCATAAAATGTTTGAATGGCTTGGCCCACTGTTGTTCTGGTGATGTCGAACGCTCCATAGTCACCATTAGCACCTGCGAAGATGGGCGACTTAATATTTTCGCCAAAGCTAACTACCTTATTTTTTATGGTAGAGATATTGGCGTTGATATCCCATGTAAATGAACCTGTTCGCTTAGCGTACCCTGCCTGCAATTCAAATCCTTTGTTCTCCATTTGACCTACGTTGGCGGGAGTGCTGTTGGAAAACCCGAGAGAAGACGGCAGGGGTGTTTGAAGTATTAATCCTTCTGTTTTTCTAATATAGTATTCTGCACTAAAGGTTAGCCTGTTTTGGAGAAAACCAAGGTCTATACCAAAATTGGTCATTGTTGTTATTTCCCATTTTAAGTCTGAGTTCCCAAGTGCATTAAAAAAAGCCCCTGTTTGCCTTGAGTTCCCAAATATTGCTCCGGTATTTTGCAACAACACGGGCTGCCATGCGTAGTTGCCGATACCATTAAAGCCCATCTTACCCCAACTAGCCCTCAATTTAAGTTCTGAGATCGCTTTGGACGTACTTAAGAAAGACTCCTCGGAAACCCTCCAGCCGGCGGATACAGAAGGGAAATTGGCCCATTTGTTACCTGGCGCAAACACAGAAGAGCCGTCACGTCGCATACTACCACTCAGTAGATATTTACCTTTATAATCGTAATTGATACGGCCAAGATAAGAGTAAAGCAAATCCTCGCTTACCCCTCCATTTACACCAGGGTCAGTTAAACTAGAGGTTACATATCTCAATTCGTTGGTAGAATAATTACCCCCGCCAAACAGGAACGTAGACTTGCCGTTTTGCGATTCGGCTACCCCCAATACATTAATATTGTGGTTACCAAACGATCGCTCATAAGTTAACTGATTACTTAGATAGATCGATCTGTAATTAGACATTGTCTGTTGTAGCTGATTTGTTCCACGGGCATTAAAACTTTCATTATAGATCGGGGCATTGATGTTGTTGGCAAAATTGGAGTAATTGATGCCTGCAGTAAACCGGTACTTTAGGCCGTTCAATATTTTTGCTTCAATAAAGGCATTGCCTAAAATTTTCAATAGCTTGTTTCGGCTTACATCTTGCAACGCAATGCGAACGGGGTTCTGGGGATCAGTACCATCGTCTCCACTTGGACCACGGTATCCACCCAGTTGAGTAGGGTCCATTACCGGAATATAAGGAACGTTGTGTATGATATGTTTTAACTGGGTACGACCACCGGCATTGTTTTCATTCAATTTGCTTTCGGAGGCCAGCGTAAGCGTTTGACCAAAAGTAAATATCTTACCAAAATTGTGATCGGAATTGATACGGAAATTAAAACGTTCATATTGGGTACCCAGCATAATGCCATCCTGCTTGAAGTAGCCGGCAGAGGCATACATCCTTGAATTAGCATTTGAAGTTGTTAAGCCTACATTGGTTTGGGTTACAGGAGCATTTCTAAACATTTCATCCTGCCAGTCGGTATTTGTCTGACGGTAGGTTTGTGTGGCTCCCGCATAAATAGGGTCGTCTAATTTTGAGAACCTTGCTGGTAAGGTTGCTCCTGCGTTTGTCAATAGATCAGTGGCATATCTGACATATTCCTCATTATTAAGAAGATCTAATTTTTTCCATGCTTTTTGGAATCCATAATAGGAATCCAGAAACACGCGTATTTTATCAGATTTCCTTCCTTTTTTTGTGGTCACAATGATAACGCCGTTTGCAGCTCTTGATCCGTAGATAGCCGCGGTTGAGGCATCGCGTAATACATCAATTGATTCAATATCCTTTCCATCAATCATACTCATATCTGCACCCGGAAAACCATCTATTACATAAAATGGTTCTGACGAATAGTTGATAGAGCCAATACCCCTGATTCTAACAATGGGTGCATCACCAGGAGAACCATTGGCAGTGACTAGTAAACCAGGAACTCTTCCCTGTAAAGCCTGTCTAACGTCAGCAACCGGAACTGCCGTAATTTCCTCATTTGAAACACGGGATATAGCACCTGTTACTTTAGCCCTTTTTTGAGTTCCATACCCTAATACAACTACTTCATCCAATGCATTGTTCGATAATTGCAGTACGACTTGTACGGAGCTTTTACCTTCGATATTTACTTCCTTGCCGATCATCCCAACAAAAGAAAATATAAGGATTCTTACATTATCCTCCACCTCAATGGCGAAAGAACCATTAGCCGAGGTAGTTGTAGCTTTGGAGTCACCCTTCGCCTGCACTGACACGCCAGAAAGCGGCTCTCCTTTTTCATTGGTTACACTGCCGGTAATAGTACGAACAACGGAATTTTCCGTTTCCTTCAAAGGGGCGTTCGTCTTTTCTGAAATAATAATAATTTCGGAAGCTTCGTCAAATCGGTATTTAAGATTTGTTGGCGACATTACATCATTCATCACCTGAGATAGTGGTGTCTCCTTTACATTGATTGTTACCATCCTGTCGTTCGGAATGATATCATTGCTAAATGCAAAACGAAATTTTGTTTCTTTTTCAATCGCCTTAAAAAATTTCGTGAGTTTTACCCCATTAAGTGAAAGGTTTACTTTCACATCCTGAGAATGCCCGCCTGCGTGTACCGAAAAGACACAGAAAAAAAGCAGGATTGTAGTTAATTTCATGATTTTGAGCAGCTTAGTTGGGGATGGGTTTGCATAAATCCACCGGTAAGAATGATTTTTTTTCATACCTTTGTTTTGGTTTTTATTTAAAAAATAGAAACTCTTTTTTTATTAAAAGGGTTTCAAAATTTTATTACAGGGAAAATGTTACAGCATTATTCCCTGTATTTTTTTATTTAGACAAGCTTACTGATATAATCTCACCAGGTTTTGTTTCATAATTAAAATACCTGGATTCTTTAAAGAAATCAAGGACCGTATATAAATCCTCCTTCTCAAATGTGCCGGTGAAACGGTAATTTTTAATGGTATCATCTCTAAATTCAATTCTTACTCCATACCATCTTTCCAGCAAAAGCGCTACATCCACGAAAGAGTCATTATCAAAAATCAACTTATTTTCTTTCCAGGCGATCTCCTTTATATCGCCACCATCTGTTAAAACCAGCGTTTTCACCAGGCTATCAGGTGTATTTAAGGTCGCCCTTTGGGATACTATGGAAGATTTCGAATTCACAGGGCTTACAAGTGGGCGTTTCCATTCAATTTTTTGATTGGGGTAAAGAAACATTACGCGGTTGTTGCCTTCTTTAAGTGTAACCTCTACCAATCCCCTTATTAATGATGTTTCAGTGATTTTTTCATTCGGATATGCCATTACATTAAATGCAGTTCCCAATGCCTTTACATCCATAGCAGGTGTATGAACAATAAAGGGAAGTTTTACATTATGTTTTACATCAAAAAACGCCTCCCCCTCTAAATAGATATTCCGGGTAGATACTCCAAAACTTTCTGTGATCTCTATTTTACTTCCGGCATTCAAAATGACAATAGAACCATCCGGCAATTGAATATTCTTTTTTTCGCCGTACGCCGCTACAAAAGTTTTAACGGTTTTATTTTTAGTATCATTAAAGGTGAAGAAGATGGCTACAAGCAACACCGCAGCCGCCGCGGTAATTTTAATGAGTAAGGGAATAAGTTTGCTGGATTTTTTTTCTTCGGGTGCCTCAATATGAACGGTAGATTCCGAGTCGAGTAGTTTCAATTTGCTCCATAACCTCTTTTCCTGTTCATCCATATCTGCTTCTGCCAAAACATTAAATAATTGAAGAAAATTTTCTTTTGCATATTCTATTATTAACCGTCGATCGGGATTTTCAATGATGTAGGTTTCCCAAAATGCCACATCTTCAGGGGAAGATCCATTGCAATAATTAATAAAGGATTCATCCGCCAACAGATCACTTACATCCATATTACCAAAATTCATAATATAATTTTAATAGAGCCTATCTAAAACAGAGTATCCTGCCGGTTTTTTTTACCCGTTAACCCAAAAGAAATGTTCTTTTATTTAATATAGGAGGAGAATATATTAAATAATAAAGTAGTGAGAGGCAAATTAACGGTGAAAGGCAGTTATTGAATAAGAGGTAAGAGCGGTAATCAACATGATAAGTGTGGCACTGGAGGGGTGGTTGCTTTTAACCAAATCCAATTTCAGTTTCTTTAATGCTTCATGAATTTTATTGTAAACAGTACGGTGGGATAAGCCGGTTTGATGAACAATTTCATCATAGCTTAGCCCTTCATAGAACTTAAGAACGATGAGTTGTTTTTGACGGTTAGGAAGTTCATTTATATGATTCATTAAGAGCTTATACAGATAATTCTGATTGTCTTTTTGTATCATTTTCTCCTCTGGCGTTGGTTGGGTATCTTCAGAATTATTAATCCAAACAACCCGCAAATTGGATGTTTTGCCGGATTTCTTCCAATCAGTTGTAAGCTTTCTTAAAAAAGAGATCACTAAATAAGATTTGACATTCTTCGCCTCCCCAATGGTTTCCCTTTTTTCCCACATGTATAAGAATAACTGCTGAATGGTGTCTTTAACCAGTTGCGAATCTTTTATCTCTTTTAAACCAATAAATAAAAGGCTGTGGTAATATTTTTTATATAAGGTTAAAAACATGGCCTTATCGCCTTGTTGTAAACCTTTCCATAAAGTTTCATCCGTGATCATAAACAACCCAATGGTAGTAAATATCTGATAAAATTCATAATCAGTTAGCATATTTTCTATTGTTACAGCGGGTAATATTTGAAATTTAAGGGCAATTTTGTAACGCCTCCATCATAATACGCCCTATTTTGGAGATCAAAAACTATGGTTTGCTAAGTTAAGATCTCATGAGGTTGCTAATGCCCGAGCCTATATAAGGCGCTTGACTGGTGGATATTATTCTGTGTACTTCATCTATTGGATTAATCCGCCATATTGCTGACATTTACTCTTTAAAATCTAAGGCAACGGCATAGCCATGCAAAAAACAAAGGATCTGATTAGTTCATTCCAAAGCATAGTAGCGGTATTCGATTTCAGCCCGGTAGCGTTAAGCATAAATTCGATCGAAGACAGGTCGTTTGTTTTCGTTAATAAAGCTTTTATAGAATTAACAGGTTATAGCAGTGAAGAAGTGATAGGTAAAACCTTCACTTCATTGAATCTTATTTCCGAGGAAGGTGAGGGGAAACTGCTGCAACATGTGTTGACGAATAAGAGGAGAAAAGATGGGCTGGAGATCCGCATCAGGAAGTCCAACGGTAATTACGCCGATGTGTTGAAGTCAATTGACAAGATCAGTATCAATAGTATAGATTATTGGATCGGCTCTTTTGTCGATATTACTGAACAGAAAAGCGCCGAGGAGAATGTCAGGTACCTGAATCAAACCCTGGAGAAAAGGGTGGAGACCAAGGCGGGATTGATTATTGAAAGTGAGAAAAAGATCAGAGGTTTTCTAAACAGCACTCAGGAGGGCATCTATACGCTTGATCTGGATTTTAATTTCACCCTTATCAATCCAATGGGGGAAGTACTTTTAAAGAAAGTAACGGGAAAAGATTTTCATCCCGGAGATAATTTGCTGGAACATTTAACCGAAGAGAGGAAGCAACGCTGGCGGCAAATGTATGAACGAGTCAAGAACGGTGAGCAGATCAACTATGAAATTGATTATAGCCGCGATGGAGAGACTATCTGGTTCTCGGTAAACTTGCAGCCCTTGAAGGATCATGGGGAGATCGTAGGAATCATCGTTACAACCAAGGACATATCGGACAATAAACACGCAGAAGAAGAGTTACTGAAAGCCAACGAGCGTTTCAATTTAGCTATGGAAGCCTCTTCAGATGTAATCTACGATGTAGATCTTGAGGGGAGAAAAGTCAACGTAAACCAGGCGGTTACCGCTATGCTTGGGTTCCCACATGGAAAGGATCTTGACTTGGATCAAATGCGCGACAGCCTACATCCGGACGATAAGGGAAAATATCTATCAGATTTGAATGTGTTCCTTCAAAGTAGCGATCGATATTTTGAACATGACCATCGGTTAATAGCAAGGGACGGTCGAATTGTCTATGTCGCCACTAGTGCATTAGTAAGCAGGAGACCCAATGGAGCGCCGTACCGAATGGTTGGGGTATTGCGTGATGTCACCAGGCAGAAGGTATCGGAAACACATGCGAAAGAAACCGAAGAACAACTCCTCATATTGATCAACTCCATACCACAACTGGCCTGGGTTTGTGATGCAGACGGGAATGTTGATTGGTATAACGACAGGTGGTATGAATATACCGGAAGTAACCTGGATGAGATGAGAAATAAGGGTTGGATGAATGTGCATCACCGAGACCATCTCGACAGGTTTTTGGCTATTTTGAAAGTTTCATTTGCGGAAAAAAAACCCTTTGAAACCTCTTTTCCCTTGCGTCGCTACGATGGGGTATTCAGGTGGTTTTTAACCAGGGCCTTTCCAGTTCTTAACCCTGATCAACAGTCGGTGAGATGGATTGGAACAAACACGGATATAGATGACCAGGTGCGATTCACAGAAAAGCTTGAAGCGATGGTGAAACAGCGCACTGCCGAGTTGCAGAGCTCAAATGAAGACTTGCAACAGTTTGCGCATGTGGCGAGCCATGATCTTAAAGAGCCCGTCAGAAAAATAAAAATATTTTCAGGCATGCTTGAGAAAGACCCGGACAGCCATTTTTCGGAGAAAGGAAAGATGTTTCTTTCAAAGATTCAGAGCGCTGCCAATCGGATGTCTGACATGATCGATGGCGTATTATCGTATTCAATACCAAATTCGCTAAGTGACGAGTTGGAGCCCATCGATCTGAATGAGGTCATGGGTGTAATAGAAGCAGACCTTGAATTGCAGATCCATGAAAAACATGCGGTACTGAAATATCAACAGCTTCCCATGGTGCAGGGTGCCGCTGTTTTGGTAAATCAGTTGTTTTATAACCTGATCAATAATGCCCTCAAGTTTTCAAAAATGTCAGAACCGCCGTTGATATCCATAACATCTTCAAAACCAGAAAATGGATTTGTTGAAATCCTGATCAGCGATAATGGAGTAGGGTTTGAACAGAAAATGGCGGGAAAGATTTTTGATACGTTTATCCGGCTTAATTCAAAAGACAATTACGAAGGTACAGGCTTAGGCTTGTCGCTTTGTAAGAAGATCGTCCAACGCCACGGTGGAAAAATTGAGGCTTCTGGCATTCCTGATAAAGGAGCTAATATTCGTTTTACACTCCCTGTTATCGACCGTAAGTCAGCTCAGTAGTGGTTACTTCTGTTCCTTGTAATACCAATTTGAAAAGGTTTCGATATTCGCTGTCTTTGATCTCCGAGATGATGGTTTTCCCGCCAAACGCATCTACTAATGACAGAACGGTATTCGAATGACCTACAATTAAAACTGTTTTCCCGGCAAAATCTTTCTTCACTTTATTGACCAGCTCTGCTTGTTCTGCAGCATTATACAAAAACAGTTCTTTCCCAATCCGTTTAGCCAGGGGCTCA
>JANMHK010000387.1:0-5977 GCA_031375135.1 Sphingobacteriales bacterium
CAGAAAAACCAACTGCAAAACAGGTGGTTGATCAAATCAAGCAAATAGAGAAGTATATTTCCCGGATGCCGGGATAGTGGATAAATTCAAAAGGGGTGTATTAGAAACCTGGTGTTAGGTGGGTGAAACCCCATGTTCATAGTTTGCAACGGCTGTAATACTCATGCAAATTATACCAAACCTATTCCACGACAATACCCTTTTAGTGGTAGAATATGGTCTTAATGTTTAATGCGATGTCGCATTCGCTACACATATACTCTAATTAACTAATACATTTGGCGATTCCCAGACCCCAAACAGCTCTTCCACCCGCTTAAATCGGAAATCAAAGATCCCGTCCAACTGCCCTTTAATGAACAAGCTATTCGCCAGGTCACCCAGGATCCAACCCGGTACTTTGTAATGTACTAGGTCTGTCATCTCCACCCCGCCCTCAATTTTCCGAAAATGATGCTGATGATGCCACATGGCATAAGGCCCAAAACGCTGCTCATCTACAAAATACTCCCCTTCTTTCACATGCGTGATCTCAGTCATCCAAAACATCGGTATCCCCAACACTGGTTTTACCTTGTAGGTCATGACCTGACCCGCATACATACCGTCACCAAAAAGCTCGTTCGTGAACTTCAAATTCAGGTAATCCGGCGTCATCTTGGCCAGGTTTTTGGGGTGCGAAAAAAAATCCCAGGCTTCTTCCAAACTCACCGGGATACGCTGCACGGTCTTGATGCTATATACTGCCATGTGTTGATAATGTTTTGCCGCCAACGCGGCTTTTTCAAGTAAATTGAACTCCCTTCAAAAACACCAAAACCTCTCTTATGTTGACCATATCAGATAAATTAAAGCAATCTTTTACTGCCGAGTATAAACGGCTAAACGAAAACCAGCGCGAGGCCGTGGATGCTATTGAAGGGCCTGTGATGGTGATCGCTGGTCCGGGTACCGGTAAAACTCAAATCCTGGCCTGCCGGATCGCCAAGATCCTGCTTGAAACAGATACTTCTCCCAACAATATTCTTTGCCTCACATTCACCGATGCAGGCGTAGTGGCCATGCGGAAACGGCTGGTCAGATTCCTTGGCAGCGACGCCTATAAAGTCAATATCCATACGTTTCACTCTTTTTGCAACAAGGTGATCCAGGAACAAAGCCGACTGCTCCGCAAGCCCGACCTGGAGGCACTCAGCGAACTAGAACGGGTTCAATTCGTCAAAGAACTGATCGATGGTTTCGCGAACGATAATCCGCTTAAAAGAATGAAGGGCGAAGCTTATTATGACCTGGGAAACCTGTGCTCCCTGTTCTCCAATATGAAAAGAGAAGCCTGGGAACCCTCTTACCTGGAAGAAAAAATAGACCACTATATCGAAGTGACCATCCCGGAAAATTTTACGCTTAAAAGAACGCCGGAAAAAGGCCTTACCCAGACTGGCAAGGATGAAGTGAAGAAGTTTACGCGTACCAAAGCGGCAGTAAATGCATTCCCCCAATACCAGGACATCCTCGCCAAAAACAGCCGCTACGATTTTGATGACATGATCAACTGGGTGATCAAACTTTTTGAAGAACAACCCGAAGTTCTACTCGGCTACCAGGAACAATTACAATATATTCTGGTGGATGAATACCAGGATACAAGCGGTTCGCAAAACAGGATCGTTGAATTGCTCTGTGCCTATTGGGAAGATAATCCCAACCTCTTTGTTGTAGGCGATGATGACCAAAGTATCTATCGTTTCCAGGGTGCCAACATCGAAAACATGGTGGCGATCCGTGAACGTCTGTCTGCCAACCTGAAGACGGTTGTCCTCACAAAAAACTATCGCAGCGTTCAACCCATTTTAAATGCGGCTACAGCCCTGATCGGTCAAAACCAAAAACGACTGATCGAGAAAGTGGATGGCCTGACCAAAGAACTTTTCACCGCACGTGAAGAACTGATTCAACTCAACATCCTACCCCGGATCCGCATTTACGAAAATGAATTTTCAGAGAATGTCCATATTGCGGACTCGATCCGGGAACTGGTGGAAAACGGCGTGAATCCCGGACGCATCGCGGTGCTTTATCGGGAACATAAATATGGCGACGAACTGCAGAAGTTTCTGCACCTCGCCGGCATTCCTTTCTATGTTAAACGCTCACTGAACCTACTGGAAGATCTTTTTATAAGAAAGATTTTGAATATCTGTCGATATATCAATATGGAAAACGACCAGCCTAACGGCGGCGAGTACATGTTGTTTGAACTGATGCACTACGATTTTTTTGACCTGAACGCATTGGATATTGCCCGGATTACCCGTGAGAAAAAAGGCAGCCTGCGGGAATATATCAATGCTATCGGCGCGGCACAATCGGGCTTGCTTTTCCCTTCCAACGAGAATAGCGGAAAGCTACACCAAATCAGCTCCCTACTCAATACACTCCAAAAAGATTCATTCAATATCCCCCTCCAGCAATGGTTTGAAAAGTTGATCAACGAAGCGGGCGTGCTGGCCATGATCTCCAAAAGCCCGGAAAAAGTTTGGCTCATGGAGAAACTTTCCTGCCTGTTCAACTATATTAAAGAAGAAACACATCGTTACCCTCTGATCTCCCTAAAAGAATTCATCGATCTCACAGACCTGATGGTGGACAATGATCTGCCACTACCCCTGATACAGACCACCGGAAATGAAACCGGTGTTAACCTGATGAGTTGCCATGGCAGTAAGGGCCTTGAATTTGAACATGTGTTTTTCCTCGGTGCCCGCAATGATGTTTGGGAATCAAAGAGAAAAAACAATCGAGGCTTCCCCTTGCCGCCTTCTGTTTTCCAGGGCGGTGAAGATGCGGCGGTTTCAAAAGAAGAAGAAAAAGAAGAACTGCGCCGTTTGTTTTTTGTAGCCATCACGCGGGCAGAAAAACATCTCTATATTTCTTACCCGCTCATGAAAAATGAAGGCAAAGAACTGATGCCTTCCATGTTTCTCGAAGAGATCAAAGGAGCATTGGATTTGAAAGATGAATTGATCATAATGGATGATGAACAGAAATTCAAATACCAGGCCCTTCGATTTGGCGTGATTGAAAAACCAGTACTGGAACAAGCCGAAAAAAGCTATATCGATGGCCTGCTGTCCCGTTTTGTGATGAACGTTTCATCACTCAATAATTATCTCGATTGCCCCATAGCCTTCTACTATACCAATCTGGTGAAAGTGCCAGGCGCAAAATCAGAAAGCGCTTCTTTCGGAACGGCGGTTCACGCGGCCCTGAAATTTGCGTACGACGAAGGCAAGGGAAAAAATAAGTACCCCCCGGTAGGCCTGGTACAGGATCAGTTCAGGCATGCACTCGGCAAGGAAAGGGAACATTTCAACAAGGAAAGTTTCAAGCGCTTTACCGATCATGGCAACAACGTCATTGCTGCATATTATGATCAGACTTTCAAGGAAGCGACACCTGCAAAAGTATCACTGACCGAGTACAAGCTGGATAATGTAGCCCTGGATGATATTCCGCTGCGAGGCTTCACCGATCTCATCACATTCGAAGGCAATGACATTGTGATCACCGATTTCAAAACGGGCGATTACCTCAAAGCGCTGAAGAGTTTCAAAAAGCCCGGGGAGGATGAAAAACAACTTTATGGCGGCAACTACTGGCGCCAGGCCGTGTTTTATAAGATCATGGTTGACCTTCTTCCAAAAAACTGGAAAGTGCAATACGTGGTGTTTGATTTCATCGAACCCGATAAGAACGGGAAATGGCAGAAGACGAGGCTCGATATTACTCCGGAAGATGTATTGCAGGTGCAGGAACAGATTCGCCATGCCTGGGAAAGGATCAAACAGCATGATTTTTATACCGGTTGCGGCAAAGAAACCTGCCAATGGTGCAACTTCGCAAAAGAGAATAAAATCTACCTCAGACTGGAGGAAGAAGAGCCCGGACAAGAGGTGTTGATTTAACAAACCCAAATAGGGCAATGCACATAAACACCTTAAGTTTGCAGCCATTCTATGCTTAGCAGGTTATCCATCTTTTTTGGCTTGTTGCTCTTCACTGCGTTTTTCTACCAGTGTGGACAACCACTCCCGCCCATGGGGGGTAAGCGCGACAGTATCCCTCCAAGGATGATCAAGTCGGTCCCTGCTGATTCAGGCACCAATGTCAACGCGAATAAGATCGTTCTCGAATTTGACGAATACATTCAACTACAGAATATTCAACAACAATTGGTGGTTTCGCCGGTGCCAACCATCCAGCCCCAGATCGAGGGCCGCTTGAAAATAGTGACCATCAAATTAAAAGATACCCTTCGGGCCAATACCACCTACTCTTTTAGCTTTGGAGATGCGCTTCAGGATATCAATGAGGGCAATCCCATCAGAAATTTCACCTATGTATTTTCAACTGGTCCTACCATCGACAGCGGGAAACTGTCGGGTAGGGTGCTCATTGCAGAAACGGGAAAAGCCGATAGTACCATTTTAGTGGTGCTGCAGAATGACCTCGCCGATACGGCGGTCCGAACCAAAAGACCGCTCTATTTCACCCGTATGAACAGTGAAGGACGTTTCCATTTCAGGTTCATCAGCCCGGGCACCTACAATGTGTTTGCACTTCGGGATGCCGACGGCGGACTGAAATACGATCAGGGATCGGAAACTTTCGGATTTCTGGATCAACCTGTCAAGATCAGCGCGAATACAGACTCGGTGAAAATTTACGCCTTCAACAGGGAGCCCGAAAAACCAAGAAGGACATCAACCCTGCCTGCCAAAGCTCCGGTCAATAAAGACGACAGAAGACTCAGGTATTCCGTCAACACAGAGGGCGGATCACTGGATTTTCAAGACACACTAAAGCTGAGATTTGACCGGCTTCCTGTAAAATTCGACAGTTCCAAGATCTATTTGGCTAGCGATACCGGCATTAGGCTGCCGACCCGGATCTGGCTTGATTCAAATCTCCTTCGTATTGAACACAAATGGATCCCAGGTACTAAGTACAAACTATTTATTCTAAAAGATCTGGCGGAGGATTCACTTGGTCTTACGGTGATAAAGAACGACACCCTGAAAATTCTCACGAAAAAAGAAGAGGATTACGGCAGTCTGGACATCCGGCTACTGGAACTGGATACCACCCTAAATCCTGTATTGATGTTTTTCTCCAATGATGTCCTGAAAAAAAGCGTTCCGCTGCGTGTCAATAGGCTGAAATTTCAATTCATCCTCCCTGGGGATTATGAGCTAAAGATTCTGTTCGACAAAAACAAGAACGGCAAATGGGATACGGGCGACTATGACAAGCGGCTTCAACCCGAACTGATCAAACCCCGAACCCAGAAATTGAATATCCGGGCAAACTGGGACAATGAAGTAGATATCAATTTGAAAGAGGTCAAAAATCAGGGTTAAATTTGCAGTATGGTTTTTTCTTCTCAATTGATGGAATCTGCTGTGAACGAGTTTGCTAAACTTCCGGGTATTGGAAGAAAAACGGCGTTGAGGCTGGTGCTACATCTTTTAAAGCAGGACAAAGAAGACGTTGAACAGTTTGGCGACGTGATCAGCCGGATGCGGCAAGAGATCAAGTTCTGCCAGCGCTGCCATAACGTAGCTGATGCCGATATCTGTTCCATTTGCAGCAATACTGCCCGAAAACAAGAACTGATCTGCGTTGTAGAAACCCTTCGCGAAGTGATCGCTATTGAAGCAACCCAGCAATACAATGGCATGTACCATGTATTGGGCGGCGTGATCTCTCCCTTAGATGGTATCGGGCCCGATCAACTCCATATTGAATCCCTGATCAACCGCACCATTGCTGAAAAAACCGAAGAACTCATTTTCGCACTTAGTCCTACTATCCAGGGCGACACCACCATATACTATATCCAGAAAAAACTGCAGTCGTCCGGCATCCGGATCACCACCATCGCCCGGGGCATTGCCTTTGGCGGCGAGCTGGAATA
>JANMHK010000520.1:0-14767 GCA_031375135.1 Sphingobacteriales bacterium
ATGACTAAAAAGATGTTGCGCAATTTCATAAAATTCATTTTACCGGAGGCTGGTTATTTTTTGTTTTGGATACGGAATGTAAGACTTAAAGCCGATATTTAAATTCATATGACTGCGATCAACCGACGAGATTTTATAACCATGGTTCCGGCCATTCCGGCCATTGGGATCAACGTTCCCATCAGTTCCGGCAGCCCAACGCCCCCAAGGTTTCGGCTCAGCCTGAATGCCTACTCTTTCAACGATATGCTGATGAAGAAAAAGATCAGCAAGGCAGAACTACTGGCTTTCTGTGCTAAAACCGGGTTCAGCGCAATAGATATGACGGGGTATTATTTCTCAACGTATCCTGCGACGCCTAAGGATCAGGAAATCTTCGATTTCAAGAGAAAGGCCCATGAGCTGGGAATTGAGATCAGCGGCACCGGCGTGCGAAACGAATTCTCTTATATGGACAATGACGCCCTGTTCAAGGAAATAGATATTGTCAAACGCTGGATCGAAGTTGCGGCAAAAATGGGCGCTCCAGTGTTGAGAATCTTTACGGCGAAAAAATACAGTGAGGGCGAAGAAAGAAAAAATATTGGGGAGAGGATACGCATGGCTATTGGTCAATGTCTTCCTGTGGCTGCTGCACATGGCGTAATTCTTGGAATCCAGAACCATAATGATTTCCTCAGAACTGCAGATGAATGTCATGAACTGATCGCCCCATTCAATAGCCCCTGGTTAGGATTGGTTGTAGACACTGGAAACTTCATCGGGCCGGATCCCTACATTGAAATTAGAAAAGCCATGTCCCTTGCGGTCAACTGGCAGGTAAAGGAGAAGTTATTGGTAAACGGCCAGGAGGTTCCCATGGATCTTGTTCGATTGTCGGGACTGATCAAAAGTTCTGCCTTCAGGGGCAATATTCCCATCGAGACACTTGGCCTGAATGATCCCCTTAGCCAGGTGCCCGTTTTTCTTAAAAAAGTATCAAAGCATTTGTTAGGATGAGGGCGGCGAAGGGCGGCAAAGGGCCGAAAAGGCATTAGAGAAGTGATTTTTATTGCTCAAGGTAGACCCGACCGGCAATAAATGTTAAATTAGCCGTATGCCTGATATTTACCATTCTCCAAGTGAAGCCATCAATGCCGCATTGATCATGTCAATCTCGGCGCATCCAACCATGAACCTGAACCAGGTGGACCATGATCGTGTGATCGTTCGTGAATCCATGATCGTTTGCCAGCATGGTATAGGCAAACGTTTTACCACCATATATCGGGATATATCAGGCAGGTATATCGGGTTTGCCGATTACTTCAGTACCGGCGCGGATCAGGCTTAAGCCTATTTAGTATCTTCCTGCAAATTATTCCATGAGAATCTGTGTATACTGTGCGTCCAGTGCAAGGATAGACCCTGCATATTTTGAAGCCACCGAAAAACTCGGGATCGAATTTGTAAAAAATAAGATCGACGTTGTCTACGGCGGCGGTGCAAGCGGACTCATGGGGAAACTGGCTGACACCATCATTGAACACGGCGGACATATCAAAGGCATCATGCCCAAATTCATGAACGAAGTGGAGTGGGCACACAAGAAATTGGTGGATCTGGAATTTACTGACACCATGCACGAAAGGAAAGCGAAATTCCTGATCGACATTGACGGGCTCGTGACTTTGCCGGGAGGAACGGGTACCCTGGAAGAATTATTAGAAGCCATAACACTAAAGCGCCTGGGCCTGTTTACAAAACCGATTGTGATATTGAATACAAATGGTTACTATGAGCCATTAAAGCAAATGCTGGAAAAATGCGTGCAGGAACAGTTCATGGTTGATAAGCACCTGGAGATGTGGACCTTCGTATCAGAGCCGGAAGAAGTGATCCCGGCCTTACACTCCGCTCCTTTATGGGATGGTGGTGCCATCAATTTCGCTTCGCCAAGATAGTCAACGCTTTCGGGAAGAAAATTTTTCCTGGTTAAACTCATCCGATTTATTTCGAGGTATCGAGAGCGAAGTCCAATGATTATCGGCCAGCAGCTTCGCAACATAAACAATCTGTCCAACGTGGTATGGGTAATGGGTCAATTGTCGATTCAGTGCATCCATGACGGTATGGCCTTCATTCCTGATATAAATGATCTTCGCCAAATCGTCATCCTGGAGAGCATCGAACGTATTAAAGAAACAGTTCCAGCCTTTATCCCAAATCTCCATCAGTTCTTCCCTTGACTTAACATCGTTTACAAATTCCGCATCCCTGTTTCGCCAGTCCTTCTCGCCGTCAGAATTAAAAATATCTGTCCAACGCGAGATCATATTTCCACTCAGGTGTTTAACAATGGTTGCGATACTGTTGGATTCAGGGTGCGGCTGCCAGAATAAATGTTCGTCACCCACCTGAGCCATTGCTTTTTCCCCAAGTAATTTATACTGCCTGAATTGATGACCAACGCTGATCAGGTAAGAAGCATACATAGAATGAATTTGAAATTAAATTAAACCATAAATCCGACAAGCCGATACATTTGCAGCATGAGCATCGACCTTCAACCAAAATATCTGCGTAACGAACTGGTGATCTTATCGCCACTGCAGCCCGATGAATTTGAGCAACTGTATGCCGTAGCTTCGGATCCCCTGATCTGGGAACAACATCCAAATCCAGACCGTTATAAAAGGCCTGTATTTGAAAATTTCTTCAAGGGTGCCATTGAATCCAAAGGGGCGTTTATGATAAAAGACATCTCTACAGAACAGGCGATTGGATGTACAAGGTTTTACGACCTTGAGGCAGATCAAAAAAGGATCAAGATTGGTTATACATTTTTCGCCAGATCATGCTGGGGAAGAGGGTATAACCAGGCAGTGAAAACCCTTATGCTTAACCATGCATTTTCATTTGCGGATCTGGTCCTTTTCCACGTTGGCGAAAACAATACCAGGTCAAGGATTGCCATGGAAAGACTTGGAGCCGAGCTGATGGCTATGGAAGAGGTCGCCTATTTTGGAGAAGCTTCAAGGATGAATTGCCTCTACGGCATTACAAAAGGACGTTTTTTGCTGATGTAAAGTATTTAAGATCAATATGTTTAACAGTTTCGATTCCAGTACAAATTAATTCCAACCTATCTTGTTGAATTGAAAGAACTTTAGACCGCTAATTACTGTAAAACATCATTTTTTTCTGATCTGGATACATGGCGCAATCAAGGAATATAGTTTGGAGGGTGGTTAAATGGTTTGCAATATTTCTTGGCAGTTTCATTGGTCTGTGCCTGTTAATGATCATACTCATTCAGACGCCATTTGGCCAGGGTTTCTTGAAGGATCAGGCGGTGAAATATCTGTCCAATAAACTTCAGACTAAGGTATCCATAGATTATCTCCACATTGATTTTAGAAAAGGAATTACCCTGAAAGGAATTAGCCTGGAAGACCAGCAAAAAAGAAGACTGCTGTATGGAAGGGAATTGATTGTTGAATACGAACTTTCCGCATTGTTGAATAAAAATCTGGTGCTGCACGATGTGCATATAAAAGGCGTAGAAGTAAATATTTTTCGAGCAGCAAACAGTGAAGATTTTAATTTCTCTTTTATCACGAAGGCATTTGAATCTCGCGATGAAATTCCAGACACTAAGGAGCCCTCTTCTTTCCTGATCAATCTGGGAAAACTCGGACTGGATTCAGTAAGCCTGTTCATGGATGATCTTTATGGTGGCCAGCAATACCGGGCCTTCATTCACCAATTGAACACCGATCTGACGAAATCAGATATTGACAAGATGCATTTTCATGCGGGTTATTTATTTGCAGATGGCTTAACGGCCAACATTCAACTTCGGGAAACGGGTCGGCCAGATCCTGTTGACAGGGACACCAGTTCATCGACATTCAGTTTCATCGCAGACACCATTAACCTCGCCAAGCTAAACGTTCGTTACTCTACCACTAAAGACGAGATGAGGTCGGAGACGAAGTTGGGAAACCTATCGGCCACAAAGCTGAATTACAATGCCCTTGATCAGTTTGCCGGTGCTGGTCTAATTGTTCTGACCAATCATCAGACTGAACTACAGATACGGTCCGCCCAGGGAAAACCTGCCCTTGTGCCACCAGACACGACAATGCTAACAAAGCCGTACACTTTCCGGGTTGATTCAATCAGCATTGATAAGAATAGCTTTTCGTATAACGATCTGGCATACCCTAAATCGAATGCAAAGGCGCTTGACTATAAACATATCGGGCTCACCGATGTGAATACTCATTTATCAGGTGTTGCATACAATGGGAAAACCTATCTCGCGGGTATCAGCGACTTTTCTCTAAAAGAGTCCAGCGGCTTTTCCCTTTCACAGATGCAGGGAAAGATCAGTTACTCAGATTCCCTGATTGACATCAAAAACCTTTTCTTAAAAACCCCTTATAACGAGATCCGTTCTGACGTCCATGTAACAGCATTAAAAGGCAGCAAAAGCCAGATGGATGATTACCTGATCAAAGCATCGTTGAGCAGTCCGGGTATCAGGTTGCAAGAAGCACTTTATTTTCAACCGGAATTGTCAAAGAACGAATACTTCAGGCCACTGCTCGACAAGATCATAAAGATCAATACAAAGATTCAGGGTAAGCTGAGTAACCTGCATATCCCGGAGCTGGTACTTTCTGCATCTTCCACCAATATTGTTGCAAGCGCGGACATTTTCCATCTCCCCGATACCAAACGGATGGTGATCGACCTGAAGTTGAAAGAGCTGTCTGGCACAAAAAATGGTTTGCTTGCGCTTTTGCCAAAAGGAACTATTCCAGATTCTTTGCTTCATTACATTCCTGAAACTTTTTCAATTAAAGGAACCTATAAAGGCGGTCTGGACAACATGAATACGGACCTTCAATTGCGTTCTTCTTTGGGTAATGCCACCATAAAAGGAACGCTTACCAATCCCTCGGATCTCAACCGGGCAGCTTACAATATGTCAGTAGGCATACAGGATCTGGATTTAGGCAAGCTACTGGGAGATACGATGCTCGGCGTAATTAATGGCAAGGTAAAAGCGAAAGGAAAAGGATTTGATCCCAGGACTGCTGTTGCAACCTATCAAATAGACCTGAATAATGCTTTCTACAACGGCTATACCTATCGGAACCTAAATGTGGAAGGGAACATTGACCATAATCTGATTAATGCAACTGTTCTGTCGGCCGACCCAAATATGGATCTCTCAAGCGAATTCAGGTTCAATTTGACCGAAGGCAGCAGATCATTCAACACCACTACTCAGGTTACTCATGTAGACCTTAGAGCATTAGGCTTCACCAGCGATAGTATTGCCTTAAAAGGCAATATAACAGCTGACTTCCCACAGCTGGAAACCAGCGGCATTACAGGCAATATGTTATTGACTGATGCCGCCATCCGATTTCAATCAAAACAACTGATGCTTGACACGGTCAGGATAATTGCCCTGAACCAGGCAGACACACAAATGATCAGTCTCAATACACCTCTCGCAGAACTTAACTTGACGGGAAAGTACAAACCAAAAGATATAGCGCCGGCCATCAACCGGGTGATCAATCACTATTTAAGGATGGAAAATAGCGATACCGCATTCACTTCGGACGTGCAGGCTGAGCTGACCGGCCAGGTTCATATTCCGGATAGTGTTATTGCTATGATTGAAGGATTCAAGTCTATCGGCGCTTTCGATCTAGCCGGAAGTATTGACACAAGAAAGGACCTATTAAGATTTGGATCCGTGATTCCGAAGATAAAATACGGAGAGGTAGAACTGGACTCGTTGTCGGTTTTGCTCACTACTGTCCGGCCCGATGGCAGTCCATTAAATAATATGCAATTTGCTGCTAGCATAAATAAACTGACTGGTCCCTCTTATGAATTGAAAAAAACCTACCTGCGGGGTGATGCGTTAAACGGTATTGTGCATGCCCAGCTTGAATTACAGGATGATCAGAACAAACCCCGATACCTACTGCCGGTTACATTTACGAACGATTCCGAAAGGCCCAGTGTCAGCATAGGCGATTCACTCATGCTTAATCAGCATTACTGGTCCGTGAGTAAAGACAATAGAGTTTATATTGACCCTAAAAGATTATCCGGTTCAAGGCTGAAGCTTGGATACAAAGAGTCCTTGATTGAGTTTTTGTCTTCGGAGGATAATCAGGAAGGCCTGCCGCTGCAGTTCAACTTCAAATCATTCAATTTGACTGATATTGGAAAATTATTGATCGCCGATACTGCGTTCATAAAAGGCATGTTAAATGGCCATCTGGAAATTGGGAGTTTAACGCCATTCACTTTTACAACGGCAACTACCATTGACAGCCTCGAATTATTCAAGGCTAAGTTGGGCAATTTGAAAACTGAAGTATATCAAAAGGAAGCCGGCTTATATGCAGTGAATACCAGTTTAAACAGTGATAAAAATGAAGTCACCCTTAAGGGTTCTTATCGCGCTGAATCAAAATCTGGCTTATTGGATCTCCATATTGGTCAAATTGACCTCGCAACCATCAAACCAGCATTGTCGGCCTACGTCACTGACATGAAAGGAAAAATCAAGGGTGATCTGACTATACAGGGAAATTTCGAGCAACCCGAGGTTCGCGGAAAAATCAACACAGATTCCGTTATGGCGATTTATGCTTTAACCGGAACCTATTTGAGGTTGCCGGCAGAGCAAGTGTTATTTGATGAAGAAGGGATACGCTTTCCGGATATAACTATTGTTGACAGCCTGGGCCATACAGGGAAAGTCAGTGGCCTGGTACGTACAAAAGACTATAAGCATTTTGATATTGACCTGGCATTGACTACGAAAGATTACGAAATCGTTGGCAGGAAAAAATTGGCGGGTCAGGGGATCTATGGTCCTACCAGGGCTGATCTCAATTTAAAATTAACGGGGAATGAAAAGGCGATGTCGATAGATGGTGCCGTTGATGTCAAAGATAAATCCGAATTCACTTATATATTGAAGTCTGACACTTATGATCAAATTGGTGAAGGGCTGGTAGAATTCTTCGATCCCTCCAAGCCTGTAGATACTACTGTCAAAATCATTGGAAAATCAACCTTAGGCTTCCAAGTGCTGATGAACATGTACATCAATGTAACGCCGTCATCAACAGTAACCATAATCACCGACGAAGTGAGTGGTGACCATCTGAACGCAAAGGGAAAAGCAGAGCTCAATTTCACAATGAAACCCGGCGGAGTTCAGGAATTGACGGGACTCTATAACCTTGACGGCGGTGTATATGAATTATCACTGGCAGGTTTGATCAGAAGAAAATTCATGATCGAGAAAGGCAGCACCATCCTTTGGTCAGGCGATCCACTGAAAGGGATGATGAATATAACGGCCAAATACGAGACCCGTACTTCCGCAGGGGAACTGGTAAACGATATTGACCAAATCCCGGGCGTGGATAAACAGAAATTGAATTTTGATGTGTTCATCATCTTGAAAAATGAACTGTTGAAGCCTGACATTAGTTTCAAACTCGATATGGACGAAACAGATCGGCAGGCATTTAACGGGGTGATCTATTCCCGGATCAAACAGGTTAATGCCATTCCTTCTGAATTAAATAAACAGGTAATGGGTCTACTTGCTTTTAACGCCTTTATTGCTGAAAATCCATTCACCAGCTTCTCATCAGCCGCCGGCGATTATTCTACACAAGCCTTTAATACTGCGGGTAAAATCCTCACACAAGAACTGACAGACCTGGTTGGGAAATATGTGAAAGATGTCAATATTGACTTCGGCCTTAACCAGGAAAAGGATTACACTTCGGGTAAGGAAATTCAGCGAACAGACCTGACAGTGGGCCTTACAAAAAGCTTTGCGAATAACCGTTTGAATGTTTATGTAGGAAGCAGTTTTGCACTGGAGGGCACCAACCAGAGTGCAAGTTCATTATCCGGCCTGGCAGGTGATATTACATTGGAATACCTGCTGTCAGACGATGGCCGATATCGGTTAAAAGGATACCGGCTGACCGACAACGAAATGATTTTCCAGGGAAATATTGTTAGAACCGGAGTCAGTTTTGTTGTAGTACTTGAGTTCAATAAGTTTAAAGATATGTTCAGAAAAAGAAAATCAAGTTGATCTCTACAACAAAACATATCAGTGTTATATTGATCGTGCTTATGCTGATGCTGGGCAGTTGCAATATCTCTAAAACCATTCCCAAGGATGATAAATTGTATACGGGTGCGAAGGTGGTATCCCCGGGTATAAAGATCAATAAATCAATCATTGAAGAGCTGGAGAGTACGATTCGTCCTAAACCCAATTCTAAATTCCTTGGGTTCTTCCCAAAGCTCATGGTTAACAGTTCACTGGATCCAAATAAAAAGAAAGGTTTTGTTGGGAGGATGTTGACTAAGTTCGCAGAACCGCCCGTGTTACTCAGCCAGGTGAGTATTCAGGACAACCGGAAACGATTAACCAATATACTATTCGCCAGAGGTTACTTGCAGTCAGAGATTAATCCCGAAGTCAAGTCGAACGATTTTAAAGCGTGGATCGTTTACAACATTAAACCAGGCACCCGTTACACATTACGAAACATCATTTATCCATCTGACAGTTCAGCTATTTCTAAAGCAATCGATTCAGTAGCCACATCATCCAAATTGAAGAAAGGAAACTATTTTGACTTTGATGATCTTAAAAATGAGCGGGCCCGAATCGACAAATTTTTAAAGGAGCAAGGTTATTTTTTTTATATCCCTGAATATATTCTTTTTCGGGCCGACAGTCTGCATGCAGGTACTACGGATGTATACCTCACACTCATCCCCGACATGCCGGACAATGCCAAAAAGACCTGGCAAATTGGCGATGTGTCAATTTATGGAAACTATACGCAGGAACGTGATTCCCTGATCTCAAAGATGACCGGGAAAAAAGAAAAAGAATTCACCATCATTGACAAACAGGAAAGATACCGGTCAGATCTATATACCCGGACTGTTCTGTTGAAAGAAGGGCAACTATATCAAAAGTCTTTGCAGACAACTACCATTGAGAGATTAATGAACCTGCAGAACTTTCGGTTTGTAAGAACTGTATTCTTCCCTGATACAATGAGCAATATACTTGCAACCAGAATTTATCTCACCCCCTCCAAAAAAAGAACCCTTCGCTTCGAAGTGTCGGGTGAGTCAAAATCGAATAATTTCCTGGGTTCTTCAGTGGGATTGAAATACCGGAACCTGAATTTGTTTAAAGGCGCCGAAATATTCGAAGCGAAAATAAACTATGGCTACGATTTTCAGGTCGGTGGCAACCAGCAGTCGGCCAGGGCAAGTAATTTCAGCGGAGATCTAAGCCTCTTTGTCCCAAAACTATTACCAGCATTTAGAATCAAAACAAGAAAAGATTCTTTTGTTCCACGAACGGCCTTCTCGCTAGGATTTGAATATGTTAAGCGACCCGAGCTTTACACCTTGAGATCTTTTAAACTATCTACAGGATATTACTGGAAAGTGGGAAAAACCACCGACCATAACCTGAGGATCATCAACATAAATTCTGTTGAGCCTTCAAATATTTCGGACTCCTTTAATAATATCCTGAACAGTGATCCACAGTTGAAGGCATCATTTGAAAAGCAGTTAATCATTGGATCTAAATACCAATTCACTTATAACAACACCTATCGGGAAAGGAAATTCAATTATATCGCAGACCTGCAATTTGGCGTTTCGGGCAATATTGCCTCCTTGCTAAGTAGTGCCCAGGTTGATACACCCGGTGCCAAAATGATCGGCGGTGTGCCCATTGCTCAATTCTTCCGCAGTCAGGCCGACCTGAGGGGCTACCTGCAAATTAACAAGAGAACATCCTGGGCAAATCGCTTCATCATAGGCGCAGCATTTGCATATGGCAACAGCACCGTGCCTCCATATAGTGAGCAATTCTTCATTGGCGGCTCAAGCAGCCTACGGGCTTTCAGGATTCGCACGCTGGGGCCGGGAAGTTTTTACAGTCCTGAGTCTGTGTACCAGGCCAACGAGTCGGGTGAGTTTAAGGTAGAAATGAATTCCGAGATCCGTTATGATCTTTGGAAATTTGTGAAACTGGCCGCCTTTGCTGATGCCGGGAATATTTGGTTCTTTAAAGATGCCCCCGGTAAACCGGGCAGTGGCCTCAGTGGAG
Source organism: Sphingobacteriales bacterium (assembly GCA_031375135.1). Classification (GTDB taxonomy): domain Bacteria; phylum Bacteroidota; class Bacteroidia; order Chitinophagales; family Chitinophagaceae; genus Pollutibacter. Next base: position 10,205 of record JANMHK010000520.1, read on the forward strand.
ATGTTCTTAAAGAAATGGCTGTTGGTGCGGGTTTTGGTTTAAGGATTGATGTAAGTGTATTAGCAGTTAGGTTTGACTTCGCGATACCTATACGCAAACCCTGGTATCCCGAAAAAGACAGATGGGTATTCAATGAAATCGATTTCGGAAACAAAGCATGGCGGAATAATAATATCATTTTGAATATAGGCATTGGCTATCCGTTTTAACATCGCACATAGATGAAAAAATACATCAGTAACAAATATGCCAGGTTTGCCATTAAAATGGGGATAGCCATACTATTGCTGTACGTTGCTCTTATTTGGCTGCTGAAAACATATACGAAAGATCTAATTAAGAAGACGGTATCGTATCAAACAGAAGGGAAGGTAACGGTAGACATTGCAAAGGTTGACCTTAAACTATTTCCTGCCCGACTCGATTTACTGGATACCAGACTATTGTTCCTTGATGAAACTGGAAAGAATGTCATATACAATATCCATTTTTCCTACCTCGGCCTTCAAATTCATTCGATCAGGGAATTTATCCTGGACAAGAAAATTGTAGTCGACTTTCTTGTTGCAGAGAATCCCAGGGTAGAAGTGAACCCGGCATTTAAGGAACAGCAGCTAAAAAAAGGGAATAGCGCGGTGCCTTTTGAGATTGGGAATATTTACCTGGCGATAAACAAAATTGCCAGGTCAATGCGCATCAAGAGATTTGGTATTCTGAACGGCAACCTGACCTTACACAAACTGGATCCCAACGAGACCACGATCACAATAGGAGGGGTAAATATTACTGGTAAGGAACTAGCCATGCTTCCACTTAATTCCATATTAATACAAAAGGAATTTCAGGCAGGGAGGATCAGGGTAAGTACGGGTAACCAGGATGTCACGCTCCCCGAAGGGAATTACCGAATACGTTACTCTGGCCTTGAATTGGACACGGAAGAACAGATAATCACCATCGACAGCTTCAAGCTAAGTGGAAAAATAAAAGACACGGGGTACGGAGGGCTAGAGGCCAGTTTTTCCAGGCTCAAAATTTTCAATATGGATTTCTGGTCCATGTACGATAAGAATTTATTAATGATCGACTCGGTTATCTGCCAGGATCCCGTACTAAATTTGAATATCGACGCATCCAATGATAAAAGCCGGCAAGGGATGATCAGTGATATTCCTATTGAAAAAAAACTGGCAGCACTCACCGGAAAAATTAAAATTGGCTACTTAGCGCTGCTGAACAGCAAGATAGACTTAACCACAAAACGTTTTGGAGAGTACCGCACGTTTAGCAGTACAGGGAATAATTTTGAAGCTTTCGAAATTGATATCGACAGTTCACATGCGAAGCCCATCGACGTTAACCGATTGTCATTTGCCATAAAGAATTTCAAATCGCCCAGCAGCGACGGCTTGTACGATACCTTTTTTGATAGCGTAGTGTACAAAAAAGAATCGCTTTCCCTATTGAATTTCAGACTGCAACCGTCTGAAATAAATAAATCAAAAGACAAAGTATATTTCAATATCGAAAATTTTGAATTGCGTCAGTTATCGATATCCGATCTGTTCACAGAAAATAAACTTAAGGCCCGGGAATTATACTTAAAAAACCCGATAACTGTCAATTATTACCTGCCTGGCTCCTACAAGAAAAAAGTAACACCAAAGCCATTGAAATTATTACTCCGCGATCTAAACGATAAGATAGTTTTGGAAAATTTTTTTTTCGATAATGTTTTTGCCTAAAATCAAACCGATGTAAACAAAAAACCGCGACTCACTGTAGGCGGTATTCATTCAAACATCTCAGTGAATGAACTGTTTGACGCATCAACCTATGAATTGATGGGGTATTCTATTGGCCAGGTTGCATTTGACTCTGCCGTATTACAAAATGGGGCATTAAAAACCAGCATCTACGACGGACAAGTAAGGGGAAAGGAAAAAAAACTACTGGCAGCTTCCATACATTTCCGGGATACCGATTCCAGAACAAAGGTGACTGCTAAAGATATTTTGATAAACAACTATCATTTCGATGATGAATTCAAAAATATAGCAGTTGATTCCATTAGTTATGGATCTGCCAGCTTGGTCATTGATCAGGGTACATTTAATACTTCCAAAGAACCGAAGGCGACATCGCCGAACATCAGCTTTTTATTAAGCCATATTTCTGCACAACATACTACCCTCACATATTTATCTGGTGACAGCATAAAGGCTAGTGTTGATCTGAATAAGTTGGAGATCTCAGGTGCAAAACTAAGTGCTGAAAAGAAGATCAGTCTTCAGAACCTCAACCTGGACGGAAATGCAGTATTATTCGCTGGCCCCGGTCTGAAAGCCCGAACGGGTAGTTTTAGAATTACTGAATCCCAACGCTCGGAGATCAATGATGTCAAACTGGACATCCTCAATCGTACCGATACCGTAAGGGGGCAAATACCCAGCCTGAATTTAACCCCAGAGATAAACAAATCATTTCAGCTGGGGTATCCCGTTGTTGATGCGATCATTCTAAACCGGCCAACCATCTTTGCCTCCCTAATTAGGCAGGCCAATTCATCAAACATTAAAAAAGAACAATCGCTAGAACTTGGATCCCTGACGATAATTGATGGGAAAATCGATCTAAAGCAGAAATACGGAAACAAGTCGGCCTGGGCACGCAGCAGCGATCTTAATATACACATTGATAAGATCAGCAAAGACCTTAATAATCATGCTTTTTCATTAGGGGACAGTAAATTAAATACCACAAAAGTAGATGTCAGATTGAATGACAGTATCCGGCTGACCATGGATGGCGGCACATTCAGTGTTGAATTAGATCACCTTATAATGGGCCAGGATGGGAACGGATTTGACATGCTGTTGAACTCTTTTTTAACAAAGCGACTAAATCTGGGGATACTCACAAAAAAAGGCATGGCGATTGAATTGAAGAAAATTGATATGGAGGGTGGACTTTTAAAGCTGGACAGTTTGGACAATGGTCATATCTTCCGGAGGATCAAAGAAAATCCTTCTCTTAATATACACAATATCGATTTAAGTGGAGTCAATGACAAGACAGAAATCTACGCATTTGGAATTGGTTATAGGGATCGCGGCAAGTTGATGACAGTAGACTCATTCCGTTTCAACCCAGTTATGGATCGGGACTCTTTCAACAGGATGCAGACTTACCAGAAAGACTATATGGAGCTCTCCACCAAAAAAATTTCAATCAGAGATTTTGACTTTGAACGTTTGGCCAGCGACACCAGCTTTCATGTTAACTATATCGAAATTCTGAATCCTGAATTCCGTGATTTTAAAGACAAGCGATTGCCATTTGAATCAGGGATCATTAAACCCCTTCCTGTAGACCTCCTGAAGAAGATCAACATTAAATTCAATGTGGATAGTATACGTATCTATAATGGAAGTATTACCTATGAGGAATTTAGTAATAAAACAAACAGCGCCGCCAACGTTCATTTATCGAAAGTGCAGTTGAGGGTAAAGAATATCAGGAACCACCTTTTTGAAACATCAGATAGCCTCTATATTGGTGCAAGGTTATCATTCCTCGACACGGCATTTGTAGGCCTCAGATTTCTTCAATCTTATACGGATACCCTTTCTGCTTTTCTCCTTCAGGTCAGGGTGGGACGCTTCTCTCTGCCGGCATTAAATCCGGTGATTGGGCCCATGGCAGCTGCCAAAGTAAAAAGCGGGTACCTTGACACCCTTGAATTAAAAGCGATTGGCCGTGAGTACCTGGCCCATGGAAAGATGAAGATGTTATATAAAGACCTCAATGTCGAGTTTCTAGATAAAAAAGATCAGACCAGGAAAACCCTTGTGACGAAAACGATCAGTTTTATTGCAAACCTTCTGGTGAGACGAAATAACCTGAAAACTACGGGATCCGTATTCACAGAACGTGTCCGGGAAAGAAGTTTTATAAATTACTGGATCAAAATCGTGCTCAGTGGGGCCTTGACCAATACAGGCATAAGAAGCAATTCCAAACAGGAAAAAAAATATCGCAAAGCACTCAAAAAAGTGCAAGTTCCGGATATACCGGATATCGAGTTATAGACAAGATAAAATCCATTGAGTCTAGGGCTCAATGTTAAAAGATTTGCCATCATCTTCTTTCTTAACCACCAGGAACGGCTTGTCATTGTCGATGCGCTTCCCGCTCATTACGATGTCTACCTGTTCGCCAGAGGCCAAATAAACTTTTGTACCCTCTTTGAATTTATAAGATTTTGAAAAACCCGGTGCAATCAAAGTCCCCATGGTACTGTTTCCCGTTTCACCTGGGGTATAGGTGATCACCGTCAGTTTCTTGGGAAGCAGTGTATTATTCTTGAGTTTGATGGTATAAGTGATAGCCTCGGTCTGAGCAATTGCCGGGATTGAGGAGCAAAACACCAGGACTAAAGAAAATACGATAACTGGAAAGAACTTTTTCAACATGAGGGGCTTTTGTTGTCAACACCAGAAAACAGTCATTGTTCATTCTAAGCATCCAAAAATATTGCGGCAGCGATGAGCTTTTTCAGAA